>JAUIMA010000573.1 GCA_030432675.1 Candidatus Hydrogenedentota bacterium
GCCGGTCGTGCGAAATGACCACCACCGCCTTCGTACAGTCTTTCAGGTACGATTCAAGCCACTCCCGGGCTTCGAGGTCCAGGTGATTCTCCGGCTCGTCCAGCAGAAGCAGGTCCGCATCCTGAAGCAGCACGAGGGCCAGCATGAGACGGGTGCGTTGGCCCCCACTGAGCACCATAAAGGGCAAGTCGAATTCATTCTCAGAAAAGCCCAGGCCCTGAAGTACTTGTTTCACACGAACCCGGAAATCATAACCCCCTCGGATGGTGAAGATTTCCTGCTTTTCGCTATAAATGTCCAGAATTTCCGGGTCACCCGAAGCCATCTGTTCTTCCAGGACGGCGAGTTCCTTCTCTAACTCAAGGATATCCGCGAAAGACTCCATCACGATGTCGTGGATGGTCTTCTTGTCCTCCACACGATGAAGCTGGGATAGACAGGAAATCCGGACCCGTTTCATCCGATCAATCGTGCCCCGCTCGGGGTCCATCTCCCCCGTAATCAACCGAAATATCGTAGATTTTCCCGTGCCATTTCGCCCGATGAGACCGATGTGCTCGCCTTCTTCCACGCGGAAGTCTACGTCGGTCAACACCTCCTGGCCGGCAAAACTCTTCTGTATGCGGTCGAGCCGAATCAAACTCATGAAACTACTACCTGTCTATGATACATCGCGGTTATTGCGGGAATTCTCTGACTCCAAGCGGGCCAGATGCCACAACTTGGCATACTTCGTGAAGACCGAGCAAGCGGCGAGTCCACAAAGAACTGCACCATGGTATCCATCGCGGAACCCCTGTCGGAGGATATACATTTTAACAAAGCGCAATGCCGGTCGAAAAGTCAGATCCAGGAGCGTGGCCCGCTTGCCCCGCTGGAACGCGTCTTCGGCACCCCAGCTCGTAAAACGGTGAAAGGTGGTGAAGTATTCTTCGAAGGTGTTGTACGTATCGTGATACATCACATCATCGATCGTACCCACCGCCCCCTCTACGACAACCCGGGAGTGTACTTTCTTGTCCAAATAGCGCCCCTCCGCCGTGCGGAAAAGCCGTAGATTATAGTCCCGGTGCCAACCACAATGTCGAATCAGCCGTCCGAAGAAATAGGAATAGCGCTTAATATTGTAGCCGTGTGGGCCGTCCGGCGTGGCGATAATATCCCGGGCACGGTCCCGAAGGGCATCCGAAACCCATTCATCCGCATCCAATACCAGGGTCCATTCGGTCGTTACCTGCGGCAGGGCCCAATTTCGTTGCGCCGCCGCGTTTTCGTATTGGTGGGTGACGACATGTTCGGTGTACTGGCGCACAATCGCTTCGGATCCGTCGGTGGTTTTCGTATCGATGATACAAAAAATGTCATCGGCCCAGGTGACGCTGTCGAGACACCGCGTGATCTTGTCTTCCGCATTGGGAACCAGAATCAGCACGGTGACTTTGCCGGGGGCCAATATAGGGGCGGTTGCATCCGTCATGCAGTCAACCCCAGGCGTTCGGCCACCAACGCATGATACTGCGCCAGGGTATCTTCTACCATTCTTTCCGTCGAAAAGACCTCCAGGACCCGTTGCTGCCCCGCTACGGCCATACTCAGGGCCTCGTCGGGACTTTCCAGGCAGGCGGCAATCGCGTCGGCCAACGCTTCCGGATTCTTGTTGGGTACCAGATAACCGGACTCACCGGGACGAACCATTTCCGGGATACCACCGGCCTCAGCCGCTACTACCGGCGTTTTGCAGGCCAGGGCCTCCAACACGGAGGTGCCGAGCCCCTCCGACCAGCTTGAGGAAACATAGCAGTCGGCCGCTCGCATCCATTGGGGTACGTCTTCGCGATGCCCCGCCAAGGTAACGCAGTCTTCCAGTTCGAGCGATGTAATTTGATTTTCCAGGGAGGCGCGCAAGGTCCCCTCTCCCGCGATAAGCAGGTGAAAGGCTGGCACCCGGTCCCGAAGTCCCGCGACGGCGTTCAGTAACGTCGCCTGGTCCTTGTGTCCCACGAGCGCCCCCGCATTGAACAACAAGGGAACATCTTCCGGAATACCGAATTCCGACCGGTCGGCCGGCTCCACATTCAGCCGCTCCACATCAATAGAGCTATAAACGCGGACCACCTGCTCCTCGGAGAGGCCATAGTCCCTCAAGACATCCGCCACTTTCTGAGAAACGGCCAGTATGCGATCGGGCGTGCGGTACTTCCACCGATTTATGAAATCCGTCTTTGGAGGAAAACTAACCCGTCGAGATACCACCACAGATGGTCTGCTGGCAAGAATACCGACCAATGCGGCAATCATGTGGGTATGACTGCTGTGGGCGTGAATAATGTCGATTTGCTCATGCATGCAGAGCTGCGCCAGTTTCCATATCGTCACGGGGTCTACTTCATTCCAGAAAGGAGCTACAACCCGCTCTAGTGCCGCGCCACCGTGGTCCGAATTCAGAAAGGGGCTGTTGGCCTTGCCTGCAATCCAAAGCTTGTGCCCTTTGGCCGCAGTGCCTTGAATGAGCCAACTGGCCTGCTGCTCGCCGCCACGCCATCCGGTTTGCTCGTCAAGATGAAGTATGTTCACTGGCTATCTCCCGTGCCCGTTCATAGGCCGTTACGGTCCGCTCGGCAAATACAGCACCGGTGAACTCACGTAAGACCCGCTGACGCCCGCGTTTCCCCATTGCCCTCCGTTCGTCCACATCCAACAAGAGGTCGGTCAAGGCGGTGGCGAGCGGTTTTACGGTGCCATGGGGAACTACCCGGCCTTCCACGCCTTCTTCAACGATTTCCGTCAATCCCCCGTAATCGGAGGTCAGCACGGGAATCTCCGCCGCCATCTGCTCTTTCAGGCTAAAAGAAGACGTATCGCAGTCTATCGAGGGAAGGACGCCGATATCAAAGGCCTGAATCCATTTTTCCATATGGTCGCGAAAGCCCCCGAATTGTACATATTCCTCAATTCCAAGTGATTTCGCTTCCTGGCGGAGCGCATCCTCGAGGGCGCCCTGTCCCAGAATCAACAATTTTGCATGGGGCGCCTGGGGCAGGCATTCTGCCAGCGCTTGAAAGAGATAGGTGTGTCCTTTTGCTTTGACCAAACGGGCGGCTATCCCACACACCACATCCTCGGGGCCATACCCCAACTCATTCCGGGCCTGTGCCCGCAATTCGGCTTGGGGACGATAGGTTTCGGCATCCACGCCGTTGTGTATGGCGACCATTCGCGCGCCGTCGAAGGCGGCGTGGGCGGCCAGATCACGACGCACCATATCACAGACACAAATCTGAAAATCGGTCATACGCCGATTGAGCCATCGATTGGTAAGATTGTCCTTGACCACATAGGTATTGTGGCGAGACCGGAGGAGGCAGGTACTACCAAGGCCGCCGCATTTGCTCAAAGCGGCCACCCAGTGGTCCTGAGAACCATTGACATGCACGACGTCGGGACGGGAACTTCGCAGAAAGGCCCGCATGGTCCGTATATCTTCGTACCATTTTTTCAGTCGCAAGCCCCGGGCGAAGTGAAATCGCGGAAGGCACTCACACCCGAGATCAGCAGCAATCGTGGCAAGGATACTGTTGGCGCGACATCCGATGGTTACGCGATGACCCCGCAGGAGCAATTCTCGAACAAGAGACTGGATATAGCGAACCTGTCCCCCACCGTCGGTGTGGGGATCGGTAATGAGAATATGCATGGGCGGGTGGGCACAGCGGGGTGAAGCAGGACTATCCTGCATCCGACTCCGCCGGCTCTTCCTTCGATTCGGTGGTTACTTGCTCAGGTGACGCTGGTGTATCCTCACTCGAAACACCGGGAGTCGGTTCCTCTGGGGCTTCAACCGTAGGCCCAGACTCTTCCTCTTCGGCGACGGCGTCTTCTTTCGCCGCGATGAGCTCTTCCAGGTCTTCTTCTGACTTACTATCGAAGATAG
>JAUIMA010000030.1 GCA_030432675.1 Candidatus Hydrogenedentota bacterium
CTTACGGTGGAGAGCGAAGCGGGGCGCGGAAGTACGTTTCATCTAGAGCTCCCCGTCGCCATCGGAATCGGGAGCGAAGGGGTGCCGGAAGGTGCTCGGGAGCGTCATGTGGTGGGGATTTCGGGTAGTGGGCCCCCACCGGTAATTCTCATTGTGGATGATATGGCGAGCAATCTGGAACTCCTTCAGACCATCCTGGAACGGGTAGGCTTTACCGTCCGGTCGTGCATGGATGGGGCCAGTGCGGTACAATCCGTTTTCGAATCGCCACCCGACCTGATGTTTTTGGATATCGCGATGCCGGGGATGAATGGCTATGAGACGATTCTGAAAATTCGGGAGAATGAAGCGTGTCAGCGCCTCCCCATTGTGGTGGCGACCGCTACTGTATTTGAGGAGGAGAAGGAAAAAGTACTTCGTGCCGGGGCAAATGCCTTCGTTCGAAAGCCCTATGCCATCCCTTCCATTCTCGAAGCGATACGCGAAAATTTGTTTGTGACGTACCGGTACAGTGACGAGACAGAGTTTGACGGCGAAGATCTGGAAAGTGAAGACGGCGTGTCCTTCGTAGTTCCGGAGTCTATACTCAAAGAACTGCGGAGTGCGGCGGTTCGGTGTCACGGCGAGCGAATTGCTGAGCTCATTTCCGACCTCGATAACGAGTACGCGAGGTTGGGTCAAACCCTGCAAACCTATGCGGATCAATTTCAATATGATGAAATTCTTCGCTTGCTGGACTCGGTTGAATCGAGTGCAGAATAGGGAGGCGAGCAGTGACGTGCTCTACGCCTGTTAATTTCGAAAGGCCAATGTATGATTGGTGCCAATGATAGACCCAATATTCTCGTGGTGGATGATACAGTAGCTAATTTGAAGCTCCTCCAGGACATGCTGCGCCGTTCCGGTTATGACGCACGGCCTTGCCCCAACGGCCCGATGGCGCTGCGCGCGGCGGAGAGCGATCCGCCTGATCTGATTCTCCTCGATATCAACATGCCAGACATGGACGGGTACGAGGTATGTGAGCGATTAAAAAAGATGGAACGCATTGCTGATGTTCCCGTCATATTTATCAGTGCCCTGAGTGAGACCAATGATAAGCTGGAGGCCTTCCGAAGGGGCGGGGTTGACTACATCACCAAACCGTTTAATTTTGAAGAGGTTCAGGCCCGTATAGAGACCCATATCAAACTGCGCCGTTTTCGAATCGCACTTAAGAAACACAATGAAGATCTGAGCGAGTTGGTTGATCAGCGCACCCGGGAGGTCATCTCGGCTAAAGAAGAGGTTTCCCAGGCGCAGTTGGCCACCATCATGGCCATGTGTAAGATTGCCGAAGCGCGGGATGATGATACGGGAAAGCACATCGAACGGACGCAACTTTACTGTGGCGCTATCACGGAGTACTTACGGGACTTGCCCGGGCAGGAGACCGTCGATGACGAGTTCGTCAAGAATGTGGCCCATGCGAGTCCTCTGCACGATATCGGCAAGGTGGCCATACCGGATGCGATCCTCAATAAGCCGGGAAAACTGACGCCGCAAGAATTCGACACGATGAAGACCCATGCAGAAATAGGGGCGAACAATCTTTCGGCGGTATTCCAACAGTATCCCAACAACGGCTTCATTCGCGTGGGTATTGAAATTGCCCAGAGCCATCACGAAAAGTGGAACGGGAAAGGATATCCTGAGGGGATTAGCGGTGAGGCTATACCGTTGGCAGCCCGTATCATGGCGGTGGGAGATGTGTACGATGCCCTGCGCAGTCGACGCTGCTACAAAGAGCCATTTTCCCACGAGAAAGCGCGTAGTATCTTGCTTGAAGAACGGGGGGAACACTTCGACCCGCAACTCATCGACGCCTTCGTGGCCGTTGAAGCCCGATTTATCGCCATTCATGATGAGATGGGGGATTAGGTCAGGATGGGGGGGCTTCCCGTACGTCAATTATGAGCTCGCGAGCACCTTTGTTAATGTGCACCAAACCGTCGGCCCATACCGCGTTAATAAAGGGGCTTTGGATGCCGTATTCGGGGGCTAAGTCAATGGGTTTACCGTTCCGCTCTGGAGCACGGCGGCTGTCGGCGTAAAAGGTGAAATCGCCCGTGCCCCCCAGCCCGGAGTAATACAACTCACCCTGCTCAAACGTGATGCTCTGACTTTCAATGGCGGCCTTGAAGGCGTCATAGTTGTTGTTGTAGTCCTGCTTGCGTACGACCTCAAATATGATCGGTGTAAATTCCTCGTCACACCGTAGCCAGCGCTCATCCTCCCAGGTGCTTCCCCCGGAGACGATTTTTACAGCCGCATAGGCGTTTTCTGCTTCTACAAACAGCCAGCCGCTTTCTGCCTCACGTTTCAGGTCTTCCGAGACACAGACGCGCATGGCACCTGCCTGATCGGCGTCTCGTAGTTTCTGTGTGATGAGTGTGCCTTTGTGCTGAATGGCCCATTGGCCGTTATACGTACTGCGCGGCGTCTCGCAACGGGGATAGAGTGTGGAATCGCGGTCGCCAGAAAAGATGATGCCGTGCCACCGGTTCTGCTGGCTGATGGCGGTCCAGTATTCCTTGGGGCGGTTCTCAAGCAGCAAGGTTCCCATAATGAAGTCGGGGGTGCAGTAGGAATAGCGCACAATGCCGCCGTAGTTTGGATCCACATCGTAGACAGGCTCGTTGGGTTTCGAGAGCTTCAGCGACGACTCGTAGCTTAAATGGCGCCCCAACTTTCGGGAGCGGCACTCATAGACGCCTCTTCCCTCGGGATCAAGGGCCATATCCATCACTACGAGTGGGAGGCGATATTCGGTGGTGGCAATGACGGGAAGCGTTTCGTGTTGGTGGGCGGGGTGGCCTTCACCAAGATAGAACCAGCTCATGGCACGATTGCGGTCATGACCAGAGAGGGCCCAGGCCCCGGGGTAGAGGCGGGTCTTGCCACCGCCCCGCATTTGCCCGAGCTGCTCTTGTGCCCATTCGGCCCACCAGAGATCGAGGGCAGACTTCGCCAGACTTTTGAGTTCGGGGTCGGTTGTAAAGTCATAGATATTGTGCCAGCCTTGCAGGGTGCGTGAACCGTAGCCAGACGGTGAAATCTCCACCAGCATACCCCGTTTTACGCGCTCGCGAAAATAGCGTTTCATGAATGCACGGGACGCTTCGAGGTGGGCTTCCGGGCTGTGGCCATCTGCATAGACCACATCACGCCCCCGGGCTTCCAGGGCGATCATACGCGCTGCGGCCCACGTGGTGGCGTCCCGTTGTGCACTATGGTTTTCGCTGCCCCAAAGACGCCAGGTGAACTCGGGGTTCACATTGGCAATATCGCACTCTTCAGCGGCCCAGTCGGCGAACAGCTGCCAGACCTTCTGCGACGCCTCGGCATCGAGGAGCTCGCCTCGGGTGCCGCCGGGACCAAAGAGTCCATAAATACGGTAGAAGGCTCCGCCCATCCAGTGTAGTCCGAATTCACCGACGGACTGATGTTGCGCTCGTATCAGGTCAACCGATTCAGCGACATAGGCATTGGCCTGGGCCATGTCTTCACGGAGGTAAAAGGCGGCGAGGGCATGGGTCAGGCGCGTGAAGACGAAGCGATTTACGTAGCCTTCTACCTCGATTCCTACGGGGCCCCAGGGTGCCATACCGGTCAGGCCGAGGACTTCGGCCGGGGTCCAGTCAGATTGGGTGTCTATTCGTACGGCCCACGAGGCATCCGTGTCGATGATCTGTGGGGGACCGGTCGTGAATTCGAGGTGGATTACGCCTGCAACCCCGGCGGGGTTGGGACTATCGCCGACGTTATGGGCGTTGACTTCAATCCAGTTCTCGGTTTCGGTCAGGTGCCGCGTAATATCCAGTACGGTGGCCTTCTGAAAGCCGCTGGCCCGGCCCACTTTTTTCCCGTTTACAAGGATGTCGCCGTAATTGTCGGCCGCGAAGGCGCAATAGGCCTTGCGGAGGGTGCGACCATCTGGTATGAGGACGGAACGCTGAAAGTGTCGTGCACCGATAGGGGCACTGCGGTCGGCCGTTTCTCCGGGATGCCATATCCATTGGGCATCGCTGATCTGCGCTCCGCTTGCCACAATGCCCTCATCAAATTGGTAAATCGGTGCCGCAAGATACTCCCGCAGATAGGTATCTCTTCGTTCCTCAAAGCCCTCTCGAATGGTAATGAGGGCCTCATCGGTCAGGGTCTCGCCGACCGCAGGAAGGAGCATGGGAAAGATGAGGACGAGTAGTAGCCGCGCGTGTTGGATGATGAATACCTCGTGAAAAGATTGAGCCCACAATGAATGTACACGGATGATGCTTCGAGTGTAATTCGGGGCGCCCTTCACGTGCAAGCTGGCATTCGAAATAGGATCGCATCGTACAGGACAGGTGCGGTGCCACGGCAGTCATCGTCGGATAGATGTGGGCTTCAGGTCGTTTCCGCGTCCACGGCGTGGTCGCGCAAATCCGAGAGATTGACGAACTCTAAGGTGGAGATGTGCGTGGCTTCGAGAACAACGGGTGGGGCCATACCGGCATCCAGCGCCTCTTTCCAACGCATGGCGCAGAGGCACCACTGATCCCCGGGCTGTACTCCCGCAAAGCTCATCTCTGGACGGGGCGTACTGAGGTCATTGCCTTGTTCGCGGGAGAACGTGAGGAATTCTTCCGTTGCCCGGATGCAGACAATGTGGAGGCCCAGATCTTCGGCACCGGTGTTGCAGCAACCGTCTCGGTAGAATCCGGTTAAGGGGTCATGGGAACAGCTTTGGAGGTCAGTTCCGAGAACGTTTTTTGCGCCAGCCATGATGAATTATCCTCTTGCTACGGGGAGATCTTCCGGGAAATTTGGGCTACAGGAGCCAATTATGTCATCAGCATAACACAGGGCGAGCAAGTACGCCAGCCGACGTTATTCACGTGTTGAGGCAAGCACAATTGTTGGCAGGCAGATTACACCGCTGACATATGGAGACATGCACTTCGACGGGTTTGAAACCCTTGCGGTTGCGCACAAGATTGCGCAGAAAGCCTTCTTCGGCTTCGGTAAGGCCGAGGCTGGCCCGCTGGGCCCAGTGAGCGTCAAGTTGCTCATCGGTGAGGCCGTCGTAGTAGGCGCGGTCACCCTTGCGGAGGGAAGTGTCTTTGTTGGATTTCTTTGAACTCAATGATTGATACCGTATTGTGTATGAGGGTTTCAGCTGGATGAAGAAGGGGGGGCGCACACTAGGCCTCCGATATCCCCTAGTATACCGCAATGAACCCTGGAGATTCGTCCCTCGGCACTATGGCTCGATAGGCGTGGAAGGTGTGATATCGGCCGTCTCTCCCTCTTTCGGAAGCGGAGAGCGGTAGCGAGGTATCAGTGGGACGAGATCGTTGTCCACCTCCAGTGTCCTGTCCGCATCCAGTGCCAACTCAGTGATGGCGTTGACAATTCGGTCGGGCGCTCGGGGGTGTGCGCGCAGTACGACCTTTACCTGTACCGGAGCTTCGGCGAAGAGTTCTTCCAACGTTCCGAGGGTCGCTCGCTCTCCTTCGGCATGCATGTCGCCACTTTGTCCGACGGCAATGCTCAATTCGTTCTTCTGTTTGGATACCGTGGCGGCGAGGCGACCCCACAGGCTCTTCTGATTGTGGCGATGAGCGCCAGCGATCGTCTCTTCGGCACTCGCCAGGATTTCGGCGGACGGGTCGGTGAACTCATCCACAATGGTCGGCGTGATGAAAATGAGCAAGGTGTTCTTCTCTGACTGACGGTTTGGATAACGGAAAAGCCGTCCGATACCCGGGAGGTCTCCCAGGATGGGGGTGCGATTCTCGGTTTGACCTGAGCGGTCTCTCCGCAGTCCCCCGAGCACAACGGTGTCACCGGATTGGATGCGCAACTGCGTTTCGGCGCGACGGACGGTTTTCTGTGGAATGGTGGACTGTTGGTCACTGGCGAGGACCCGTACTTCCACAAAAGTGCTGTCCTCGGCACTGATGTCCAGGAGGATGTTGTCTTTGGTGGTGATTCGCGGCAAGACCCGCAAGATGGTGCCCACGTTGATGAATTCTACCCGGTTGGTATTGTTGGTATTCCCGAAATTGTTCAGACCACCGTTGGAAAAGAAGGTGGTGGAGGAGATGAACGGTACCTCCGTGGCATGGTCAAAGGAGGCTTCTTCACCATCCTGGACGGCTACCCGGGGAGATGAGAGGACGGTGGCCTTGTTTTTCTGGTCCAGATAGTCGAGGGTAACCGCGAGATTGTTCCCCGCGACCCGGGAGACCACGTTTTCCCCGGCGGTGTTGGTCACCAGGGGGCGCACGATTTGCCCGGCGCCATCCAACTCCAGAGCACCATAGAGAGGCACGGTGTAGGGGAGTTGGCCCACGTTCAGGTTGCCGCCGTCCGGTTGGAAGCCGGTCCCGCCATCGGCAAAGATGGGTCGCCCGTCGGATGAGCCGAAGTAGGACCAGTTGATGTTAAATTCCCGCTCCACGTCACTGCCAACTTCTACGATGAAGGCCTCGATCTGTACCTGTTTGCGTTGAATGTCCCAGACGTTGATGAGGGCATCGATTTCATCCAGGCGGGACGGGATGCCCTTAACGGTAATCTGATGGACCTCTTCGTGGACAATGATTTCGCCCATTTCCGGGGGGATGCGTGACTCGATCTGTTCTGCGATAAATTCGAGGTCAGCATAATCGATGATCCAGGTACGGGTCTCCAATTCCTGATCGAGTACCTGGAGCACTTCTTCAATACGATCGAGCTTTCCGGGAAGGTCGGACACGATAATGGCGTTGTATCGTGGGTCAATCTGAATCACGCCCCGCTCGGAGATCATGACTTCCAGATAGTCCAGCATATCCTCGGCGTGCACGTGTCGGATGTAGAAGGTGCGGGAGGCGACGGGAACGTCTAACGTGACGAGGGCATCTTCCATACGGGAGAGCACATCCGGCTGGTCCCAAACGATGAGGGTGCTCGTACGGCTGTCCGGCAAGAGGCTTCCATTGGCGCTGAGCATGGAGGTCATCGCTATCTGGATGTCGGCGAAATCGGCGAATGCCACTTTGAACTCCCGCTTGGCCATGGGCACATCAGCCTCGGCGACCGTGGCCTCCATGAGTTCAATATTATCGGCGGAGTCCCACACGTGGATACGTCGGGTACGGCCATCGAGGATGATTTTTCCCCGGCTCGAAAGGAGGGGGAGCAACAGCGTTTGAAGATACTCTCCATCGGTGTGCTCCAGCGCGAAGGTGTGCTGGGTTAAATCGCCGAACTCCCGTTCTTGCCACTCCTCAATGGACATGACATAGAGATACTGGGTGGTCGGGTCGTACTCGTAATAGAGGTCGTGAAACTTGAGAATCTCCATGGCCTGCTGGGGAGTGGCCTTGGTGATAGCAAAGTCGAGGGACTTGTCCTTCACACTGTCGGAGATAAGCACATTCCACATCGTTGCAATGCGAATATCCTGCATGAACTCCGAGACGCTCATGGGGCCGATGACCTCCATAATGGTCTCGCCGCCCTCTGGCAGCGGGGCGTAGGTGACTTCACGCTGGAGTATGGCATCGAAGCGGTTTACGTTGTGCACAAGTCGTGAGGTGCCATCCTTTCCAAGAACAAAGAGCTCCTGCCCCTGAGGGGCGCCGGTATTGTTCGTGGCGGGCATGTTTCCGTTCCCGGTGACAAGCCCGGTGGATTGTGGCGCGTTGTGCACTTTGCCACCGGTGACGGCCCGGACGGTGCGTGTTGGCGGCGCACCGGATTCATCCCGGGTAGCGCGCCGGACGGGGGGCGTCTTCTCTCCGTCGCCTGCGCTGGTGCCGGGGCCAAATCGTGGGCCACCTTCACCGAAGCGACCGGCATTGGAATCGGTTGATGGGTCAATCGTGTTGTCCGTGTTATTGTCTGGTACGCCGGGACGGGGACGGGGCGACGTGGGGGACTGCCCTTGGGCAATGGCCCATGCACTGGCCAAGACGGCCGTAATGGCCACTATGGCCCAAAGCCTTTGTCGCACTATTCGAATCATAACCACACACCTGTCCCGAGCACGAAAACACGGCTCGTGCCCATTACTCCTCGTAACCCATCGGTAGAGAGCGATTCTACCATACTATCGTCTCCCACGCAGCCACGCGATGAGGTGGCCTACTGGCGGGGTATGGCGAGCCGAAGCGTTTCATCGCCCGCTTTCCAGTAGTAACGGAAAATAGCTTCCTCGCTTGTAAATGATTCGAGGGTACAGCCATTGATGACCGTTCCCAAACTGACCCAATCCCCCCGAGGGGATTCCGGGGTAAATACTTTTATTTTCGTCGTGCCAATCTGTGCCTTCCCCACATTGATGTCGGCCAGCATGGCGTCCATATCCGGGGCATTGGGCTTGGGTGGAGGCGCGGGAGCGGGGGCCGGTGGGGGTGCAATGAGTTCTTGCCAAAGGTGCGGGGCACGGTCGATTCGCTGCATCAACTGCGCGTAATCCTGGCCCGAGTGGTCGCCCAGCGGTGCCTGCTCGGGGACCTCTTTCAGGCTCCGGGCAAGGGAGGCCCGTGCATCGCTCATCGGATTGAAGACGCCACGATAGAGGAAGAGGGCGAGCAATATACCCGTGACGGCGATTGCGCCCTTTCGGAAGTGCATGAAAGTCACGAGGGATTTACCTCCAAGAGCGTCATACGGCGAAGGTGTAGTCTGGATTGCCCGCGATTGAAGGTGATGGCAGGAATCTGAAGATCTACCGGGCCCGGGACATGGTCAGGAACCGTGAAACGCGTCCGAAGCTCCATCCATTCTCCTGCAGTGTCGATGGACTTCTGCTCGTATCCGGAAAAGCCTCTTCCTTCTGAAGCCACGGCGATTTGCACCGGGCCTTGGGTAGCGAGGGTCAGGCTCAGGTCGAAGGTGGCTCCTGGTGGCAGGTTCCGGTGTAGCGTAGCCCGTCCGCCTTCACGCAGGCCGGTTATAGTGAGGCTTCCGTCGGGGGCTCGATGTATATCACAGCCATCGCGTTGCCAGTCGGTGGGGGCCAAGGGGGTAGCTCCCGATTGCAGAACCCGGGCCAGTTCGGGCGTTTCCGTGTGAAAGAAGGGCGTGTCTACCACAATGCGGGTGATGTCGAGGGAAGCCCGCAACATGGATTGCGCCGGGTCCCGCCGCAGGTCGACCCGGTCAAGCCGCAGCGATTGGGGACTGCTCTGAAGACGCTCCAGGTACGCCAGTAGGTCCTCCACCGGTGCGGGGGGGATCTGAACGGAGATTTGATACTCGCGATAACCATCGCCCCCTTCCTCCAGGCGACCTTGGCCCAGTTTGGGAATAGAGACGAGTGCTCCACCTTCACCATTGGTGCTCAGGGGAATGCCGTCGGCATCGAGTCCCGGGGGGATGCGGTTGGCCAGTCGATAGATTTCCAGTCGGAGCCGATCCCGTATCTGTGATTCGGTCCAGGCGCTGGAGTGTTGGGTAGCCACCTGATTAAAGCGGGCATCGATGCTGTCCCGCCGGGCAATTTGATAGTGATAGTTGATGATATCCGTGGAAAGGCGCTCGATGGTGTTGTCCATGCTTTGGAGCGATTCAAGGGCTCGGCTGGCAGTGGCGAAGACCAGGAACAGGAAAAGCAGTCCCAGGACCGCCAGGGCGAGGATCTGCTCGCGCGCGCTACGGCGCGCCCATTGTTCAGCGAGTTGGTGTCGTAGCGTCATCGACATCCTCCTCGTGTATTGGAATGGTGATCTGATAATTTACGATGGACTGATTTCGCTCGGTGCCCACCGTTTCGTAAAGACTGTGTGCCTGAGAGAAGAGGGCCAGATCGGCCGAGGCACCCCGCCGGATACCGCCCAGAAAATCCTTTAGCACCCGGTCCTTTGCGGTGGCCCGGCCCCAGATGTCCACTCCGGATTGCTTGTCATATTGGATACGGGTGATGTTTAACTCCGTCGGGGGGGATGCTTCCGCGATTCCAGCGAGGATTTGCAGGAAGGAAGCCCCTTGTTCCACCTGACGCGAGATGATACGTAGTCCCTGCTGTTTGGCCGCGATACCTTCGGCGCGTGGAGCGATGGCATCCCGCTCGATAGTGAGCTCCTGAATAAGCTGGTGTCGCTGCCACCAGGCCTGTCCAAAGCAGAGTAAGAGGGCCGCCAAGACGACTGCGACCAGTGTCGCTCCCTCCCTAATGCCCGCCTGGGCACGGCGCATCGTGCGCTCGCGCGCCAATTTTGGTGGGGCGAGAGACAAGGGAATGGGGCCAAGTCCCTGATAAATCTGGTGGGCACCGGCGAAGGTTGCGGGGCAGCGCTCCGCACCACCGCGTAGTTTCGGGAGAAAGTCGGCGGGGGTACATGACTTCCCCAACGCGTCCTCCAGCAGGGCCGCGATTGATTCAACCGCATGGCCTGTAGCACTTACGTGGACGGCCTCAATCCCGAGGCCATCGGCGCTTTCCCGCCGGTAGGCTCCCAGCAGCTCTCGGGACTCGTAGGCCAACGATTCGCGACTGTGCGCATCCTGCAGGTCCCATGGGGTGGCCTGGGTGACCGCGCGGCTGAATTGTACAACACCATCGCGAATTACGATCAGTTCCAGGGAGGAACGGTCTACGTGCAGGAGCCCTATTTCATCGCTCGATGCATTGGCGGCGCAGGCGGCGGCCAGGCAGGCGGTGCTCAGCAGGACATCGAGGGCTTCCCCACCCGCTCTTTTCAGGGCCTCCAGACGTGCTTCGACAACGGACCGCTGGACCAATACAACCATCACCCGGGATTCGCCACTGGGCAGTGGGGACAGTACGTGATGGCGAATTTCCATCTCATCGATGGGGTAGGGGACCGAATCTGCAGCGTCAAACTGCACCATGCGCGCGAGCTCGTCGGGATCCTGACTGGGTAGCGTCAGGAGGCGGAGCGTGACTTCATGGCGTGGGAGGATAATAATGCACGGGCTTAATTCACCGTCAGCGAGATCAGGAAGCGCGGGTGGACGGTCCTCGGTGGCGAGCTGGATCGGGGGCTGGGACGTGCTTCCGGGAAGTGCCTGGAGCGACGTTATCCCGGTTTCATCAAACTGCACCAGGGTTATTGCGGCATCAGGGTGCGCCAAGGGATTCCTCCGACCACGAGAGTAGACTGGCCACGTTGGAACCGTCGGGTACATAAACGATGGCCGTACATTGAGAACGAATCATGCCGCCACGTCGTGTCGCCATGGCGCTAATCTTAAAGTAGTTGGAATTGAACTTGCAAAAACGCTGGAAACTCGCGAGGGTGTGTCCGCTAATCTGCGTCGCATCGCGGAAGGTTTCCCAGTCGGAAAAGCCCAAATCGTCGGTGGTCTGGGAGACTCCATCGGGCCCATTCCGCAACTGCACCAAGTCGCTTGCTGTGCCCTGGTCCACATCAGGAAGGGCGGACAATACCGCCGCCGGAGCGGTATTAATATTGATAAGACCATCTCCGTAGGTGGTCAGTACGTCGCGAAGTCCGGATTCATCCTGTCCGCCCCGCCAGGCCGCGTCATCGATACCCCGAATCTGACGAAGCTCGGAAACGTGCTGGAAGGACTGAGGCGTGACGCCCGCGTCGATATCGCCCTTTCGCCGATAGTGGATACGGCGGGCCACGGGTCGGGACATTCCCGGCAAGGATGCCAACACGTCCTCATCGATCTCATTCAGGTTAAATTGCCCTTCCAAATCGGTGATGTGGTATTGGGCGACGTCATGCTCAAAACCAGGGCCCGGTCTTAAATAGCCGACCGCTGAATAGAGATCGCGCGACTGCGCCCATTCCTGGCCGTAGTGGGTGTGGGGCGGCGCAGGTTGCGAAGGGTCCTGCGCGATTTGTGCCCACAGCGCCTTATTGCGCAGGGCAACCAATCCCCGCTCCAGTGCAGCGCGGGCGCTCATACGGGCTTGGGCTGTGTCCAGGCTGTAGCGGGCGGCGCGTAGCTCCAGACGTGCACGGTGATGGTAAGAAATGGTAATTACGGCGAGCAACGCGACCACCCATAGCACGGTAACCAGAACGAATCCATTGGGCCGCTTCTTCATAGCGCGTCTCCCAATATGTTTTCCAACTGATAGCGTTCTCGTCGTTGGCTGGGTCCCCGGGTGAAGAGTTGCAGGGTAGATTGGGCGACGGACGCTCCTTCGGTCGGCGAAAACTCCAAGGTCACATTGACGGCCTGTGGAAGCCCCCATGTCGGGCGGTGGTAATGGGCGATCAGGGACGAAACGGGTTCCGGCCGGTTGCGCCACCATGCTCCTTCCGGCTGGGGTATCCATACATACGCAAAAGAAAAGTGTTGTAGATCTTGCGCTATCACCTGTGGGGCGTGGGGCTCCAGCCCATCGGGCGTTGGGTTGGTACCGGCTTCGATCTGACCGGGTGAGGGGAGGGGAGCTGTTACGATGGCCTCGGTACGCAGTAGATCTCCGGTATCGTTGTCGAAACGATAGCGTATCTGCAGTAACTGGGGTGTCGTTCCGCCCTCGCTCGCCATAGGAGCCGACACGACATAGAAAGAGAGCGAATCGCCGGTACCCTCCATGAGGTGCGCGGCCCCGCCAAAAAGATTGGCATAGTCCCGCTGGAGCAGACGTTGCGCGTGGCGGGCCTTGCGATGCAGCGAATCGTCGCTTTCCACAGAGCGCCAAGACTGGATAACGGTCGAGAAGAGGGTGTAGACCGCCGTCATTACGAGGGTGAGTAAGAGCGTGGCCACCAAGAGCTCGACAAGGGTGAAGCCTGCGCGGTTATTAGCCTTCATGGCTGCCCTCCATCCACTTCCCGCCATACCTGGTCAGGACTCAGGAGGGTCTCGGCCACGATTTGATTGGGCTCACCCGCCCGAGACCATGAGATGCTTACTTCCAGTCGACCCATGTGCCCGAGGAAGTTACGTTGGGCGGCCGTAATCTGCTCTGCCTGGAAATGGTCGGGTAGTTCGGGAAGGGAAAGGGGGACCTCTTCGAGGTGCCAGCGAAACTGAAATCGCTCGTTGGGTGGCGGAAAGGTGCCCGACGCGCCGTCCCCGGCTACCAATCGCGGCTGGAGCGTCTTTTCGGTCACCAGATTGTCGAGGAGGAGCTGGGCAGTGCTGTAGTCCCGGGCCAGACCGCGGGCCTCCGTGGCTACATAGAGCGCCCGCTGCACGGTGACGGCCGTCACGCTGAGAATGGCCATGGCTGTAATCGTCTCGACCAGAATGTATCCCCGGCGACGGTTCTTCATGGCGATACGACTACACCACCGAGGGTGCCCGTGGTCTCTATGGTCATGAGCGGTCGGGTGCTGTTGGGGGGGCCAAAGCGGATTGCCACACGGTCACACGCACCATTTGGGTAGAATGTGAGGTGGCGAGCGCTATGGCCCTGCGCACCCGTTCCGCGCAAGCGCTGGACGGGCATAGCCTCCGGGAATGGGTGGGGTTCTCCCAGGGCCTGAAACGCGAGGGGCTCAAAAACTTTGTCTTCCCCCATGCCCGAGACCCAGCCAGTAACCGACCAGGCGTTTTCCTCTGGGTCAATGTGGAGGCGCAACTCGCGGGATTGCTGAATGGAGAGCTCCTGAAGGAAGTAGATCGTGGCCACAAAGTCCCCGCGTACACTCCGCTGTTGCAGGGAGCGTACCGAGATGCTGTAGAGCGGGACGATGGCCGCCGTCAGCACGGCTAGTATGCTGACTACGACCAGTAGCTCGAGATAGGTAAAGCCCCGGTGTGTGCCGGAGACGTAAGCCATCGTGCTACTCCAGCTTGGACGTGCTCGTTACGTCGTCTTCGTTGCCGGGAATGCCATCGGGACCGGAGGACCAGACCTGATAATCCGCTTTAAGTGCACTCGTGGCCGGCTTGTATAAATAGGGGTTTCCCCACGGGTCATCGCGAAGTTCTTTGACGTAGTTGCGTTTGCCATTCACCTCGGCCGTAAGCGCATCCAATCCGGTGGGATACACGTCGTTGTGGTCGAGGGCATACAGGTCGATCGCGCCCGACAGGCTGGCAATGTCCCCTTTGGCGGCGCGGAATTGGGATTCCTGGACGCGCCCACCGAAGGTAACCACTACCATTCCGGCTAGAATACCGATGATGACGGTGACGAGAATGAGCTCTATGAGGGTAAATCCACTGTTCGACTTCATAGCATGGACTTTCGTAAATGGCGACACACGATGGCAAAGATCGTTGGGGTACGTATGAAATACGTGTTACGGTATGGAATGGTTGACAGCCTCTTCAAACGAATTGCTGCTTATGCATCCCGCTCTTCGAGTCTGAGGGAGGCGGAATTGATGCAATAGCGCTGCCCGGTCGGTGCGGGGCCGTCGGGAAATACGTGGCCTAAATGGCTGTCGCAGCGGCTGCAGTGGACCTCGGTGCGGCGCATGCCGAACTTGTTATCGTCTTCCGTCTCTACCATATCCGGGGCTACGGGCTGAAAGTAACTGGGCCAGCCCGTGCCGGAATCGAATTTGTGGTCGGCGTCGAAGAGAGGCTGGCCACAGGCCACACAGTGGTAGACCCCGGAGCGTTTTTCATCGTGATAGGCTCCGGTGAAAGCCCGTTCGGTGCCCTTCTCCCGGGTGACATGAAACTGTTCGGGGGTCAGGGCTGCCTGCCACTCTTCATCCGTCTTCGTGATCTTGTCGGCCATGATAGTACCTCGCCTGTTGATATTGGGGTCGTCATCGTCTCGTTAGATTCTAACACGGGGCGCCCCATCGCATGCGAGCGTGCTCCGGAATAATGTCGAGGGGGCGGGGGCGCACGGCATGGAGATTGGCATGACGCCCAATTATATGCTATGGATATGGTCAGTCTAGTACGAAATAGATTCAGGCGAGAAAGGGATTCTATGGCCAAGATAAGTGGTACCGGTTATAAGTGGCTTTATGGCAGCAAACGGTCGAAGGTTTCGAAGATGCTGCAGAAGGAAGGGGCTGACGTAGAAAAGATACAGCGTTTCTTCAATGAGCTCGATAAAAAGAAAAGGACGCAGTCGGGGAAAAGTGCACCGCTTGCGATAGGGGCCTTTGAAGATCGTGTTGCGGAGATACTGGAAGATAAGAAAATAACAACGCTTGCGGACGTGAAAAAGCAGGCACCGAAGTATGCCAAGAAGATAAAGGTGGAAGTGCGTTACAAGAAAAACGTAATTCAACTCTTGCTTGATAGGAAACAGGTGGTTGGCGTGGTCTGACCCAATTGCAGCAAAAATTGGTGGGCGCGTGCGGTCCTGTGTCGCACGCGCCCCTTTTCCATAGGGCCCGTCTCAATCTCCAGGGGAAGGGGCTCCTTCCGGTTTAGTCCGTAATGCGGAGTGCTTCCTGGTCGGGAAGCTTGGGGAAGGGGGTGTGGGGTTCCAGCTGATACCAATAGGCGACGGATGCCAGATCGTCTTCCAGCGGAAGATAGCGGCCCTCGCTCTGCCAGCCGAGGCATTGGATGGTAATTCGCAGGTCTTTCTCGAAACGGATGGGGTCGGTGATGTGCCAGCGATACTGTCCGAAACGACGCTGAGCACCCTCGTAATCGGCCACATGGTAGAAGCCGCCATAGGGCGTGGTGAAGTTCTCGTAGACGTCTTTGCCGTCGATCGTATGCTCGCCGTAGCCATAAGAACCGCAGAAGTAGTCTTCCTCACCCGTGCCACAAATAGTCGGATAGGCATCGTCCCCATCCAGATAGAACTTAATTTCCCCTTCACCCCACCAGCCAGGACTATTGGCACCATGGGACAGGGACGTGCCCACATAGTTTCCCCGCCCTTGAATGCCATCGACGATGGTAAAGACTTCCCTGGCGGGAAGCGGATTGGTCCGACGAAACTGGGCATGGAAGTAGGGGGTGTTCTCCGCGACTGCCTCGAGCGAGTAGTCAATCTGATAGTAGATGGTCGCTTTTTTGTCGGCGCGGTTTTCCATCGTGATGCGGGCTCCCCGCCTGAAGGGCATGGGCCAGTAGGAATTGAAGCCACTCTGGGGGTTCACACAGACCGCAAGAGAGCGGATGCGGGGTTCGTTTCCCATGCCCCAACCGGAGGCAAAGAAATCGCCCACGGGAACTTCTACCGAGGCTTCGGTTTCGTCGTCCCAGTAAAAACGAAGGATTAAGTCGCGATAGGTGCCTACCGGTGTGAGCCAGATGTGGTTAATTATGCCGGACCCGGCAATCTCACCCAATGTAAACGTCGTGCCCGGTTCGATATGAATGTATGGATTGACCTTCCAGCCCGTTCCCAGTTCTCGTGCAGCATGGGCGGCCGTACCCTCTTCCCGTGGTGCACTGCCCCCCTGACCCTTTGCCCCGGTGGGGTTTTCGGGGCTGATGGAGCGGGTCTTGGCCTCTCGGAGCTGCAATAAATGACTGAGGGGTTGGTCGTACACGGCGGTGGCTCCCGTTGGCATCAGGATAGAGGTTTTGAGCACATATTCCATAGAACGCTCATTATGGCGAGTGTTCACCCTCAGTCTAACGTTCATTCGAAGATCTCGCAAGGAGCCATAGGCTACGGAGCTGTCATTGATGGGGGCGCCGTGCCAGTTGACCCCATCATGAACTTCACCGTACACTGCATCATTCGCAGGGAGAATGACTTTCCGTCTACCAAGAGGATGAATGAACATGCTTTTTCGGGTGTTGCGCGCTACGGCGTGTCTGACGATTTTTCTCATTTCCGCCGGGACCGTGTCGGCCGAGGTCTTGAAAGCGGGGGTGGCCAAGAGTGATATCTCCCGGGTAGAAGAGGGGTTGCGCATCAATGACCCGGTGTATTCCAAGGTTCTCGTGTTGGATGACGGCACCACGCAGGCCGTGATTATCGGCATGGACGTCACCGCTATCGGTGGAATTGGCGAAGTGACCGATGCATTTCTACCGGAACTTCGGGCCCGCGTTGAGGGAGAATTGGGAATTCCTGGTAAGCACGTGCTGGTGAACGCGTCCCACAATCATCCGCCGCTGAGTTTTTTGTGCTCTCATGAAGAGCAAGTGGCCCGCACCTTTGATGCGGTGAAACGCGCCCAGGCGGCGATGGTTCCCGTGACCGCAGGGGCCGGCTCGGGGGAGGAGGCGCGTATCTCCATGAACCGCACCCTCCGATTGAGCGACGGAACAGGCTGGACCATTCGTCACAGCAATCCATCGCCACCAGACAACGTGGTGGAGAGTGTGGGGCCGGTGGACACGGAAATTGGTATTCTTCGTTTGGATAAGGAGGATGGGTCGCCCCTGGCGGTGGTCTACAACTTTGCGTGCCACCCCTATGTGACCGTACCCGAAGGCGGGGTGACGGCTGACTTTCCCGGTTTTGCCTCTAAGGCCATTGAAGAAAACCTGCCCGGTGCCATGGCTATCTTCCTGCAGGGAGCGGGTGGAGATATTACGCCCATCCTCTATAAAGACGTCAATCGCGCGCGGGATTCGGCGCCCGAAGGTCGAATTCTGGGACTGACGACGCTCAAGGCCGTTCGGGCGATTGAGACCAAGCCCGCCGGGCTGCGGGTAGTCAATGAGGCCCTTCCCTTGCCCCGTAAATCGGATTTCGATGATCGGGTGGCCGAATTGGAGGCGGAGCAGGCGAGTCTACTGAAATCGCTGCGGGGGACGAGTTTGAACCTCAAGACCTTTGTGCCCCTGTATGTTCGTCACCTGATGGACCCTGAACATCCTTTGGACTATAAGTACCGCTATCTCCAGTCGGAGTCCATTGGCGAAGATGAGTTCACCAACATCGATAACCAGAATCGTTCCCACCTGGCCAAATATGTGCGTAACATCCAGTCCATGGAGAAGCTCGCGCGAATACAGGACAAAATCGCAACGCTTCGACGTCACCAGAAGATAAATCATGACTCGGGTGAAGAGACGGTGACTACGGAGGTGCAGGGCATCCGCATCGGTGATTTCGTACTGGTCTCGTCGCCGACAGAAATGCTCTCGACCGTTGGGATGAACGTCAAAAACGCGTCCCCCTTTGAGCATACGTTTGTAGCCGCCTATTCCAATGGGTATATTCACTATGGTCCTCCGGCTTCGGAGTATCCCATGGGGGGCTATGAAGTGACCGAGTGCCTTCTGGACCCCGAGTGGCAAGCCCTCTACGAGTCGAAAGCGGCGGAAGTACTGAAGGCATTGGAATAGCGGGCGGCATCCACTGGAGTAAAGACTGGTTCCCCTATGAAACATCGTCGTCGTCGAAAGCATCGCAGAGAGTCGCCCTTCAGTGACAAGGCGGGATTATCTCCGGGAACACCTGTATTTATTGGGGAGCGGAAGCAGAAGGTCACCCAGCTGGAGGTGCTCAAGTATGCCCGTGACTACGTCAATGTCATCGACGATGCGACGCTGAGCGATTGCCATCCGGTAAGAGACGGGGTCATCTGGGTCAACGTTTTCGGAATTCATGACGTGGAGTTGATTGGCCGGCTCGGGGAGCAGTTTGGCATCCACCCATTGACCCTCGAAGATATTGTCAACACCGCGCAGCGCCCGAAGGCCGAAGAGTTTGACGACTACTTTTTCGTCGTACTGAAGATGATGGCTTACCATGATGAGCGCCATGACATCGATATTGAGACGGTCAGCATGGTGTTCGGTGACGGCTTCGTTATTTCCTTTCAGGAGCGGGATGGCGATGCCTTCGACCCGGTACGTGATCGCATTCGTACGGCGAAAGGTCGTGTGCGCCGAATGGCAGCGGACTATCTGGCCTATGCCTTGATGGATGCGGTGGTGGACGCCTATTTCGTCGCCCTTGAGGGTATTGGAGATTATATCGAGGAGGTAGAAGACGAAATCGTGTTTCGCCCGGACCCGGAGCACATGCAGGAAATCCACCGGCTGAAACGGGAAATCCTCTTCCTGCGCAAGTCGGTGTGGCCCCTGCGGGAAGAGGTGTCCGCTATTTTGAAGACTGAGTCTCCGCTAATCCATACCGAGACGCGGGTCTATTTGCGGGATGTCTATGACCACACTATCCGGGTTATCGACATGGTAGAAACCTTTCGTGACATCCTCAGCAGCATGCACGACATCTATCTTTCCAGCGTGAGTAATCGCATGAATGAAGTCATGAAGGTGCTCACGATTATCGCCACTATCTTCATACCGTTGACCTTCGTGGTAGGGGTTTACGGCATGAACTTTGACCATATGCCCGAGTTGCATTGGCGTTGGGGCTATTTCGGGGTCTGGGGGCTGATGATGGCGACCACCGTAGGTATGGTCATCTACTTTCGGAAGAAGCGCTGGCTGTAGACGTTATTCGATGCAGGTCTTGTCCGTTCGCTCAGCAGACAGGTCTTTCGCGGCACCATAGGGAACGTCGCCCGCCATATGGCGTATCTGACCCAGTTGGGCGTTCATCGTATCCCGCAATATGGTGACGTCCGAGCCATTGAGAATCCAGTTCATCCCGGCATCGAGGAGGCGCTGCAATATATCGTCCTGCAATTGCAGCAACTTGAAGTGTAGCCCCACACCGATTTGCTGGGCACGGCAGCGGCGAATCACATCGAGAACAGCGTCGACAAAGAGGGGGTTATCATATTCTTCCGGGATACCCATCGACGTCGTGATATCGTGGGGCCCCAGGAAAACGCCGTCCACGCCCGTGCCCTTGATGAGCGTGTCCAGGTTCTCGATGGCCGCGACGCTCTCCACGCCAATGATGACGTATTGATCTTTATTGAATTCTTCCAGAAAGCGCTCCAGCTTGGGGGAATAGCTTTCCCGACCGGCGATTACCTCATCGCGCAACTTTCCCTTGATGGGACGGTGTTTGACGGCAGCCACGATGCGCTGGACTTCGTCGAGGGTTTCCACATAGGGCACCACAATACCCTCCGCACCCGCGTCCGTCGCCATGCTGATAGCCGTGGGGTTCGGGTCGGGCACCCGCACGATGGGAGAGATGCCGTGGGCCTTGTAAAACTGACACATCATTGCCGTTTCGGTGCGGTCGATGGGCATGTGCTCCGTGCAGAAAAAGGCAAAGTCGAGTTCCAGTCCGGTGGCGATGGCAGCGGCCAGTGGGTTCATCAAGCTCACGATATGGGTACCGTAGACCCGTTCGCCGGAATGGAGTTTTTCTTTTATCTGCGCGCCCGTCATGTCAATTCCTTGGTGAAGCTAATTATTGAGAAGTGTAAAAGAGACCCGGTATGCGGTGGGACGCCTACCGGGTGGTGAATGATATTAATCGGATGCGCTCAGTCTTCGAGTTCACGAATCCAGACGTTTCGGAAGGAAACGGGATTGCCATGGTCCTGAAACTTGAGCGGACCTTTGTCGCCATGGGCCACATATTCGCTGATGGAGCTGCCACCTTCCCAACCGGTACCGCCCGTCAATTCCACCTTATCGTGGACGAGGATGCCATTGTGAAAGACGGTGAACGTCGCACGCTTGGTTACTTTACCGTCTTTGAAGTGAGGACGGTGGAAAATGATGTCGTAGCTCTGCCATTCGCCCGGCTTGCGGCAGGCATTGACCATGGGGGGCATGCGGCCATAGAGTGCTGCGCATTGTCCATCGGGGTAGGTCGTGTTGTTGTAATTGTCCAGCACCTGAACTTCGTATTCCCCCATGAGAAAGACGCCACTGTTGCCCCGGCCCTGTCCGTCCCCTTCCACATTGGCGGGTGTGGCAAACTCGACGTGGAGCTGGCAGGAACCAAACTCTGCCTTGGACTGAATATAACCCGAGTCCGAAGTGGGCTGCATGGCCCCGTCTTTGAGTATCCACTTCGTGGGGGTTCCGTCGGTGGCGGTCCACTGGTCCAGGTTCGTGCCGTCAAAAAGCACGATCGCATCGGAAGGGGCGGCCGTGATGACATCGCCTTCCGGGGCAGGCCCCGGTGTCACAATCGGTGGCTGGGGCTGAATCGTGGGATCTTCTTCATGGACCATAATCCCGTCGATGGTCATGTACTTCACTTCTTTCATCTCGCCCTTATCGTTCTTCTCCATCTTGGTCCATCGTTTTACGACTGGGGAGTCGAAATCGGATGCGGTGCAGTTTGCTCCTGTCAAAATGAAGGCGAGGGCCAGAACGGGGGCGAGTTTTCTCATTTTGTGCGATTCTCCGGTCGATAGTGGTTAATGGGGTGCCGCTCAGGGTACTTGGGTAGACCTTAATACAGACGGCGAAGGAAGTGCAATAGGGCCTGCGTGGTGGGCCATCGGTCATTTGGCGTTGTCTTGATGTATCTGCTGCCGGTAGGCCCGATAGGCGTCACCCCAGGCCTGTGCCGCCTCGCCCAGTGCAGGACGACCAAACTGCTGGTAGCCCCAGGTGACGATTCGCTCGGAATACTTGGAGGCCAGTGTCAGTTTCTCTTGCATGCGGTCCATGGGGACAATGCGCCAGGGCGCATCTTTCACGGCGGCATGGTGCACCCTGCCGTACTTTGCGACGTAGGCTTCCGGACTTTCACAAACGAACTCGGCACATTCTACGTTGCCCCAGAGTTTGGCGTCTGTGGCTTTACAGGCAGCGTGCATGGCTTGAAAGAAGGGACGGCGCATGGCGTTGGTCACGTAAGAGAAGTGTTCTCCGCTGTCTTGCAGCATGACGATGTCGATGGCACTGCGGCGGAGCAGGCCTTCCCAATACCTTTGATAGGCGTCGGGCTCGTTGAATTGAAAGGTGCCGAAGATTTGGTCACGGTCCAGGATGAAGAAGGGCGACAGGGTGACCGGTTTGTCTGCGGCTTGTTTTGCACGTTGTACCAGTGCGGGATAGAGGCGATCGATATAAGCAGCAAAATCGCCCCAGGTCATGTAGATTTCGTGGGGGATGTACCAGCCATAGAACGCCGGGTGCGCTCCGAATCGTTCTCCGAGGTGGTCAACCGTTTTTCCACAATAGGCCAA
>JAUIMA010000031.1 GCA_030432675.1 Candidatus Hydrogenedentota bacterium
TTCACCCCATGCTGATATGCATACGGGCCGTTGGCCCTCCGGAACAGCCAGGCGCACTCCCACAACGACCGGATGAGCGCCAACGGCGCGGCAACATACCAGCCCAGGCTGTAGGCCTGGCTGAACTATGCCTTCTCTTTTTCGTAGGACTGAAAGTCCGTAACATATTTTCCCAAGCGCTGTGCGATCTGCGCTGAGATTTCGAGCATCCGCGACTCGGACCATCGGTAACAGCAGAGCAGCACCCTAATTTACGCTGCCGTATTTGGCAAAAGCTTATTGACGGACCATGCATATGCTGAAGTCTACCGAACGCCACTTGTTGTTTCCGAAAGAGAATCCGCGGAGCGGATGGACGTCATTAGCCTGGGGTGAAGCGAGGTACGAGCGAAACCCCAGGAAATCCCCACACCAAACCCAAACGAATCCGCGAAGCGGATGGCACTCACCCGCCTCATCCCAACACAATGGAAATCCCAGATTCACCGGCGCAATGTTTCTCGTTCCAGCGCCGGAGGTGCGCCAGTCATTAGCCTGGGGTGAAGCGAGGCACGAGCGAAACCCCAGGAAATCCCCACACCAAACCCAACGAATCCGCGGAGCGGATGGCACTCCCACGTCTCCGCAGAAAAACTATCCAACCCTAACAGCCTTTGGTCCCCGTCCACGAAGCGACCTTGCCCACCAGCTTTCCATCTTCCGCTGCGGAAGAAAGATAGAGTTCGATCTCCCGGCCCGTATAAAACGTACTCTTGTCGAGCACGACATCGGTCTCACCATCCCCATCCAGATCGCCCGCCCACACAACCGTGGGGCTGGGATCATCTTGGAAAAACTCGAACTCCTGGACGGACAAAAGCGTCTGTCGTGTCTCATTCGGTCCCTTCTCACGGGACAAGTGCAATTCGTAATTCCGAAAAATACTGTGATGACTGCCCACGGGCCATATCAGGCCACCGGTAGCAGTCAAAATAGTCTGCCTCCGTAGCCGCCATTGCCCCACCGTGACATCCCGCATCTCCCCCGGAAACAAGAATTTCCACGTACTATCGGAGCGCTTCGGTGTATCCAAGGGCCCTGCCTTGAACGCCAGCCCACCGCGCAACACGACCAGCGGCACGTCATCACCCGCCGCACGGATGCCGACACCTGAGTCGCCCTCATCAAGGGGGAAGGTCGAAACACCTACGCTGGTTGGACGCAGGGTAAATCCTTCCTTCTCCCGGTAAATCCCCCACCATCCTGCGCCGGGCGTCACCGTATCCGCAGCGACATACATGTCGGGAATTGCGATCTCTATACGCGCTTCCGAGGCACCCGCTGGGATTACCCAAACCCCAAATAGAACCACGGCAAGATACGTAGTGACTTTGTAACGAGACATCATGGTTTTCCCCTTTGGTTCTGCTGTTGCAGTATACCACAGGCCCCCTATCTCGTCCTGTGCAACCCTTCGCCACGGGCAAACCAATGGCCTTGGCTACGGAGGGGGCTGCCATCCACTACGTGGATTCCTCTCTTCAGGGGGTTCCGGTTCCTGGGGTTTCGTTCGTGCCTCACTCCACCCCAGGCTAATAGCTATCATCCGCTTCGCGGATTCGCTTTTGGTACCAACACGCTATATTCGGTAGTCTTCGGCATATGCTTGGTCCATAAATATACTTCTGGCGAACTCGCCAGCGAAAATTCTGTTGAGCATGACCGCTGCCGATAGAAACATAGTCCTTCCGACGCTCGGTCTTCAAGCGCCGGAGGTGCGTCAGCCATTGGCCTGGGGTGAAGCGAGGCACGAGCGAAACCCCGGAAATCCGCACACCAACCCCGACGAATCCGCGAAGCAAATGGCCCTCCCACGTCACCGCGCGCAAGCGACGGAGAGGCTGGTGCCGCTTACCCGACGCTTTACGTTCAAGCGCCGGAGGTGCGCCAGCCATCAGCCTGGGGTGAAGCGAGGTACGAGCGAAACCCCGGAAACACCGCCTTGTGATACCAGATTCTTAAGCACCGGAGGTGCGCCAGTCATTAGCCTGGGGTGGAGTGAGGAACGAACGAAACCCCAGGAAATCCCCACACCAACCCCGACGAATCCGCGAAGCGGATGGCACTCACGCCTGCGCAGAAAAACGCTCCACCCCAAATAGTCTTTGGTGCCCGTACACGAAGGGGCCTGGCCAACTGGCTCTCCACCCGCCCCTTGCGGTGACACTGGCGAACAGTCCCATTGCCTGCGTCCCCCTAGCCGGTCATTCTGCCTCATGTTCTACACGACCACGGTGCAACAACGTCCAGGCGAACCACCCCACCAAGAGGAGTGTAGGCACCACCGCACTCGCTACCCACATATAGTAGCCCCAGCCCAAACCTACCACTGGGGCCGTATTGCCCGCTTCGTCTTTCATGACTTCCGTAACCCGGAGCATGGACAATGTCAGACCGGACGCCCCGGCAAAACAGCACAGAGCGCCCTTGGGCTTGCCATCTACTGCAAAGTACATCGCCAGCTCCAACAGGGGATTCGCGAACCAGGCGAAACAGCCGAACAGAATCCCAAAGAAACCAAAGAGCAATGCCCACCAACCCCGAGGCTGGCTCATATCCCCTTCTCCATAAGCGACAGTAGGACCCGCGAGGGAAATCAGAAACAGAACCAGGGAAATCGCGCAGACACCCTGAGAAAACCTATGCGGCTTCCGCGGCGCCAGCTCCGGCACCCACTTAATTGCGCTGTACACGGCACGTCGCTCCCGAGATCCTATAGCTGCCCCATACTCCCATGGTCCACAATCCCCGGCTGCCCATACCACTGCGCGAAGAACTCCGCGACGGAACCGGGGTACACACCGCGCTTTACGTCCATCCAGGTCAACTGGTCACCCACGCAATAATACACGTAGGTCTTACCACCAAACTCAATGAGCGCCGGGTCCGACGCGTTCACGCCTTCTTCCAGGCCCACAGGACTGATCACCGGATTGGCACTGCTCAATTCCCAATGCTTCAAATCCTTGGAACGGGTCACATAGGTCTCAAAGAAGTGGCGGGGCGGATGCCGTTCCAGGTACATCACGTAATAATACCCGTCCACATAATGAATCTCGGGACAGGCCGTGTAGCGATTCGTGCCAAAGGTCGCTTCGGGCAATTTTTCCCAGGTGACCAAATCCTTCGACGACGCGAACTTCGTCGTGAATCCCGGATAGTCGGGCGTGTTGGATTCGTAGGCGAGCACATAGCCATCCGGCCCTTTACACAGCGTGCTGTTAAAGAGGTGCTCGTCCTCCTGCTGGATGATGACCCGCTGTTCCCAGTTCTTCAGATCTTTCGACGAGAACAACGTCACGTCGTTCCAATTGCCCGCTTCGAAACGAGATGCCACCGCATAAAAGGTATCCCCGTCCACAAAGGCGCTCGCCAGGCCATAGCCACCGGCGAAAACGGACAGCACCTCTTTGCTTCCCGCTTCCCGGATGTCCAGGTGGTAGTCGGCGGGCGTGCCCCCACTGCCGGGGCGCACACACACCATCTCCATGAGCTTGCCCTGCCAGACGAAGGGCGACACTTCACACATGTCCTCTTCCACCATCTCAATATTGGTCAGACCGTGGGAAACCGTCGTCGTCGGGGGTGGTGCAATGGCGCTGAAGATATCGCCGGGCCACTGCTGGAGTCGATAGAACCCTTTGGGCACGTCCTGCTGAAACTGGACGTAGGCCTGCACGTTGCCCGTAGTGCTGTATTGGATTTCGTTCACGGTTTCTTTGTTCTGGCGCACACCAAAGACCTTGTAGCCCATGACCGTCGTGTCTTTCAGATCCACGGCCAGGTACTTGCCCTGCTCCACACTCTGGATGGCCCCGTCGCTCGGTGTGCCGTGGGGCTGAGAAAAATTGAGGTTGACCATCTTGCAGCGCGTGAGTTGGATGCGCATGCTGGTCGTGAAGCCAAAGTTACCGGCCTTCAGCGCACACTGGGGACTCGCCATGGTGCAGTCTTCAAAGATGATATCGGGCCGATCGGGCATGGTCTCGTTTTCCACCCGCACATAGGCCGCCGCCGTATCGCCCCACCAATCCAAGGCCCAGAGCTGGGTACGCCGAAAAATGATGGGCTCGTCAGGACGGGACAGACAACTCGCCACGCCACCACCGAAGGCCCGACCCACCCCTACGCAGTCTTCCACGATGATCGTGAAGGGCTCAATCATGTTCGTGTTGTCCCAGAACAACCCGGCATCGGCACCGGTCATGTAGACCCTACTCAATCTCCACCGGTCCCAAATCACGGCGGAGAAGGTTGCGTCCGTGTGCTCCTCCGACCAACCCTGGGTGTTCGAACGAATGTTCCCGTGCCAGTCGTAGCTCTTAAAGCCCTGCTTCGGGTCGCCCGCATCAATGACCACCCAGCCGGTGCGCCCACTGCCCAGCGCGCCATCAAAATCACCAATCAATTCGTTGTAGGCCCCCTTGGCCCCCCGATGGGCCGGGGACAACATGGCTTCCATATAGGTGTCGGGCCGGATGATAATCCGATGACCCCCCTCCCCATCAGGCACCGCATCCAACGCCGCCTGGATGGTGGTAAAAGCGGTAGACCAACTGGTGCCCCCCGCGCCGTTCCCGAGCTTAGATACATAGAGGGTATCCGCCGACGCCAGCGGGGCGACCGTGAATACGACAAGGACAGCGAAAAAGAATCGTGACAACATACGAAGCTCCCAGGTTGGTGAAGGAAGCATTGTAGCCGACAGGCCCCGGGGACTGCACCGACGACAACACGGCATCCCCCGCACCGAGATCACGTCACCTCCCATAGGGTACCTACAAAAACAAATGTGCGCGGAAGCCTGCTGGGGGGGAGGGAGGGAGGGAAACAGGCTTCCGCGCATCGGGCTGAGGAAGAGGGTTTGAATACTTAGCTCTTCGGAAGAATCACCGCGTCGATAACGTGGATGACGCCATTGGACGCTTCGATGTCGGTAGCCACCACCGTGGCACCGTTGATATGAACCTTGTCGTCTTTGACCTTAACCGCGATGGGCTGGCCCTGCACGGTGTCCGCTTTCTTGATACCGACCACATCCGCCGCCATCACTTTTCCGGGGACCACGTGGTAGGTGAGAATCCCAACCAGCTTTTCCTTATTCTCCGGTTTGAGAAGGTCCTTGATGGTGTCGTCACCAAGTTTCGCGAAGGCTTCATCGGTGGGCGCAAACACGGTGAACGGCCCTTTTCCCTTCAAAACCTCCACGAGGTCGGCCGCTTTTACTGCGGCCACCAGGGTCTTAAAGGAACCCGCTTTTACCGCTGTGTCCACAATATCCAGCGGCTTCTCATGTTTTTCGTGATGATCCCCCGCCGCAATCGGGCTCAGTCCAAGGGTACATACAAAGGTCAGTGCAACGGCTACGGCTAGTATCTGTTTCGTGTTCATGGCGATTTCCTCAAGTTGGTTTTCGTTTCGTTTGACCCATCGTGCCCGCACGGGCACGTCTAAGTTCTACATAGACATTCCTCATATTGTCTATGTTATGTCAATCTTTTGAGAAAATTTTCTTCGGCAGACACAATTGTTGCATAAAACATTGAGAACAAACATCTTATACGTTGCAAATAATATACCAATCTCTCTCAATAGCACGCAGAATGATGGAATCGGGCAGTGTTTTATCTTAGACACCTCGCCTATAAGCTAGACAATATGTCTTTCCGGGCACGGCGAGCATTGAAATAGACAGCCGTTTCCGGGGACTACACCGACTTGATCGTCCCCGTTCAACGAGAACTTCGCGAGATCCAGCCCCCACCGGCCCCCCCTCCCCCGCTTCGAAAACGGCAGTCGGTGCTCGGACAGTTTCGATGCGGGCGAGGAGTCTCCTGCGCCAACGATGGGCCGTCCCCCGCTCCACGCCCACGTCGCTGCCAAGAGGGGGACAGCCTCGAATAAAATCTCGCCCACTCAGGTACCTGTGCTATAACCACAGCATGGCCTACGGTCCATGGGGGGCATGACACGGGCCCAATCCTCCGGCAAAGGGAGCAAGACAATGACCAACAAAGCAATAACCGTGGGCGTGCTTTTCTGTGCGAGCCTTCTCTTCTCCGGGTGCTACGAATTGCTGGGCATTTCAACGGGAGGCGAGTCGCTGGATGCAATGCTTTCCAAGACCGCCCTCCCACCCGGGGTTTCAACGTTCGAAATCCACGAAGAGAACGATGGCGACCCCTCGGCTTTTTACGTGACCACAACCGTTACCCACATGACCGAAGCCGAGATAATGGCTTTCTACCGGCAACATTTCTCAGACGTGGGCTGGAAAAACGATACGGCCCCCGCCGATGCCGTGGATGGAATGCTCCACTACGCCAAGGGGACCGAATCCATGAACGTGACCACCATCTCAATGGACGATGGGATTCACCTGATGGTGACTTACGTCAATACCGCGGGGACTGCACCGACGCCGTAAACTCATCGTAGCAAGGGCCACAGGGCGTCCAGCCAAGAGACGCGGCCCCACCCGCAAACACTCAGACGTCGGGGCTGTCCCCCTCCGAAAAGACACGTCGCCTCTAAGAGGGGGACAGCCTCGACTAGCACGCAATCGCCTCTAACCGACAGAACCCCGTTTGCCACAGGACGATGTGCCCATGACCACGTTATCCGAGTCGATGCAGTCCCCGGGGACTGCACCGACGCCGTAAGTTTATCGTAGCAAGGGCCACAGGGCGTCCAGCCAAGAGACGCGGCCCCACCCACAAGCACTCGGACGTCGGGGCTGTCCCCCTCCGAAAAGACACGTCGCCTCTAAGAGGGGGACAGCCTCGACTAGCACGCCAGCGCCTCTAACCGACAGAACCCCGTTTGCCACAGGACGATGTGCCCATGACCACGATATCCGAGTCGATGCAGTCCACGGGGACTGCACCGACGACAACAGCCCGGCGAAACAATACCCCCATGAGGTCCAAGCAACAAGCACCGGAGGTGCGGCAGCCATTAGCCTGGTGTGGAGCGAGGAACGAGCGAAACCCCAGGAAAACCACACACACCCCGACGAATCCGCGAAGCGGATGGCACCCCCACGCCCGCCCGTATTGTCCACGACGTCCACCGCATCATCGCCCCGTCACTTCGCCCGGCTATCACTGCCTTCGAGCAACGGGTCATCCACTGCAACCATCATGCCCTTGAGTTTCGCGTCCAGCCGCAGCACCACCTCCTTCACCACCCCGTCTTCCGAAGCAATGAGATTCTCCAACTCCCCGGGGTCTTCGGTCAGGTGGTAAAGCTCGTCCTTACCTGCGTTCCGAAAATCACGCACCAACTTCCACTCCGGCGTGCGGTAGCCCCGCATATTTGCCGATCCCGGCAGAGAGGCCCGCTGGTCATATTGGATAAAAAAGTCGTCGTTCCAGGCCGGTGTCTCTCCACGCAACAAAGGCGCCATGTCCTGACCGCGCAGGACCACCCCTTCCGGATGGGGCACACCGGCCATGGACAATAACGAGGGAAACCAATCGAGACACGAGGTCGTGCGGGTGACCGTGCTGCCCGCTGTGATCTTTCCCGGCCAACGAATAAAGGCCGGCGCGCGGAGGGAGTTGTCCCAGAGGTTGGCGCGATTGCCCTGATCGTTTTTCAAGAGCCAACGCCCATTCCCCTTGTGCCAGATACCGTGGTGGGCCATGTTGAATCCGTGATCGGACGTATAGATCACGATGGTATTGTCGGCCTGGCCGTTCGCCTCGAGGGCCGCCAAGACCCGCCCGAGGTTCCGGTCCACACTGTGCACGCTGGCCAGATACTCCCGCGTCATGCGCTCCGCCCGGGGCACATCCAGATCCGGATGGCGGGGCTCGGGCAGGGTCGGCGTGATGTCCTTAAACAAATCCCAATCCCCATCACTCACCGGCAGCCACGTGCGATCGCCGTCGGGCGTCTTGTTCGCCGTGTTCGCATGGGGCGCCCAGAAATGGAGTGACAACAGAAAGGGTGGGTCGCCCCCCTTCCCCATAAAGTCGAGCGCCAGATCCGTGAGGATATCGGGCGTAAAGCCTTTCATCGGCCGTTGCGCCCCTTCGATTTCCATGACAGGATCTTTGGAGGTACGGGCCCCATGCCGCCAGCCCGCAAAATAGTCATAGCCAAGCTGGGTCGGGTGGCTCCGGTCTGAGTCGCCCACATGCCACTTGCCGACGTGCCCCGTGCGATAACCGGCCCGCTGCAGTTCGCGAGGCCACACCGGAAAGGACGGGTCCAACCCGGCCGTGGGATCCAGGGACTCGGGAAGATAGTCGGCAAAGCCAAACTCCAGCGGATAGCGGCTCGTGAGCATGCTCGCCCGCGCCGGACTACATACCGGGCACGACGCGAAATAGTTCGCCAGATGGACGCCCTCGGCGCGGAGCCGGTCAATGTAGGGCGTGCGCGCATCGGGGTGCCCGTCGCCCCAACTCCAGGGACCCTGATCGTCGGTCATGACGAAGAGAATATTGGGGCGTTTCGCAGGTGCTGCGGAAACGGCTGTGGCGGCCGAGACTCCCGCCAGGAAGGTGCGTTGCAGAAAGGCGCGTCGGTTCATCGTTGCTTCACTCCAGGATTTGAGATCATCATATCGCGTCAGGACCATCCTACCCCACGACCCGCAACCAGCGCGATTCGATATATACCCATCAGGAGCGCGGGCACTCCTCTCCGAGGCAAAGGGCACGTCGCTCAATAGTCAGACGTTTTCGATGTCGTCGTCCACCACGTCCACGATGTCCACAAGACACTTCAATTCCGCCCTCACTCCAACCCCGGCAACGCCACATTACTCACAGCCTCCCGCCCCGGATGAAACAGATTATCCGACACCCGCACGTTCTTCGGGAAGTGTTGGTCGTCGGGCGCATATTCCACAAACAGCGCAAAACGATAGCGCGGACCTTCCTGGACCAGCGCGCCATCGACCATTACGCCATCGCGCCCACTGTCATACACCATGTTGCCCTGGATGAGGATATCCGACAGGTTGGGGTTCTCCTCCAATTGCTTGCCCATGAGCGAGATGGCCCGGCTCCCTCCCGCATCGGCGTGTTTCCCACCCCAGTTCCAATACTCATGACCATAACCGTAGTCGGTAATCTGATTGTTGGTGATGGTAATCCCGCTATCGTGGTTCCCCGCCTTCGCCTGACTGCCCTCCGTGGCGGCTACCGCATGCTCCGACGCCGCACCCGGATTCACCAGAATGCCCCACAGGTCGATGTGGGTCAGCAGGTTATTGGCCACAATAATATTGCGACTGCCGTGGGTCATCTTCACGCCCATCATGCCATGGTCCACAATGTTGTCCGTGCACACCACGTGGTCCGAATGGATGTCGATGCCCTGGGCGCAGTTCTGCAAGTAGTTCCCCCGAATAATCGTATGGTGGGTATCTCTTGGACTGGTCACCACAATGGCCGAACCCTGGTGCCAGTTGCTTACATAGTTCTTATCCCACGCCTCTTGAGGCATGAGCTTCCCTTTTTCGTCCGGGCGGATGGTGACCTCACCGAGCTTGTATTGTTCCATGGCCGCGCGGGTGGGCAAGAGGCGATCTTCGATAATCCGGTTGGATTCGATGACGGTGCCCGTGCTGCCACTGACCAGAATTCCCGTGCCGTCGATGGCGCGAAAGGCATAGCCATAAAGGGGCGATGCGGTGCGGTCGTCGATGGCAATACACTTGTAGTTTCGGATCAGAGAGTCCCGGATGGTGACCTGCCGGGAGTTGCGGACTTCGATGGCGGCATCCCGGGCATGGTGGTCGACCACACGGACGCCCGAGATCTCCACCAGCTTGCTGTTATGGATAAATAGACCGGCCCCCCGGGCGGGTTCCAGCGCTGGACTGCGGGTTAACGTAATACCTTCAATCCGAACGAGGGCCGTATTTTCTACCGTGATGATGGTGGAGCCCGGGGCCGTTTGCTCAATGGTTCCGGGGCCATAGAGCCCACTGCCCTCGGTGGTGAGATGGATCGCGCCCTCGATACGGTGTATGCCGGGAGGTACAAAAAGCATTACATTGGGATTAGTATTGATCGCAGCCTGTATGGAAGGGTACTCTGTTACTGATAGCGCGCGGGCAGAGAAAGCGGGGCACGCGGCAATAGAAAACAATAAAACGAATAGAATACGCATTAGACACTCCCAGGGGTAGGCAGGGCGATCCCCTCGATCGCCGTTCCGCATCGTTCCAAAATCGTATCGGCGTCTACTTGAACTAGATAATATTAAGCGATACCATACGCCCATGAACAAGAGCTCAACTGTCACAAACCGGGTTAAGTCCCTGCGCAATCAAAAGGGTATGCGTCAGTCGGACCTCGCGGTCGAGGTGGGGGTGACCCGTCAGACCATCCTGGCCATCGAGAAGGGGCGTCTGAACCCCTCCATTCTGGTGTGCCTCCGCATCGCGGCGGCCTTAGAGACCAGCATCGATGCCATCTTTGCTTTGGAAGCGGAAGCGGAAAACCTTCCTGCCCCCGAGCATGGTCCATCACAAGACGACAAAATGACCCACGATATGATTCGCGACAAATCAGCCCCGGCGCGCCGTAACTAAGCGGCACGACCTATCATCAAATGTAGTACATGTTGTCCGTGGCCGCCTTGTCCATGAGATTGCGAAGGGTGGTCCCCGCCAAAACGGCACGAATCCCCTGGGCCACTTCTTCCCAGGCGGGCTTCAATACCTCGGCAGCAGAATCCTCCACGGGCAGTGGACTGAGGATGTTCCCATCGATGGCCTCGACGATCTCCAGCAGTTGTAATTCGTCGGGTGCGCGGGCCAGCAGATAGCCCCCCTGGGCTCCCCGCAAACTGCGCACCAGGCCCGCCCGCTTCAGTTGGAGCAGGATATGGACCAGATACTTTTCGGGGATATGACGGCGCTCGGCGATCTCCTGGGAAGTCACCGTCTGCTGCGCGGCAAAGTGGGCACCCAACTCAACGAGGGCGCGACACGCATATTCACATCGTGCGGAAATGTTCATTCGGACTACTTTACCCTGTCTATCCTTGTAAAATCGACCTGATATCGGGCCTATCGTACTTGCGTACCCGGTATTTCCCGCAGAGCGGGATATTTCACTACAATATGGCCCTTTGGAATGCTATACTCCTGAAAGTGTGAAGCCATTCGTTCAGGAGGAGTGGGGTATGAAACGAACCGAAACAATTTTGATTGTCGATGATGATTCCGTCAACCTCATGTTGGTACGGAAGCTCATTTCGCAACGGTACAACTACGAGTTGCTGGAAGCCATCGACGGCGATTCTGCCCTCGCCATCGCACGCTCCAACCCCGATCTCGACCTCATTCTGCTCGACGTTCAAATGCCCGACATCAGTGGTATCGAAGTCTGTCGGCAATTAAAAGCAGACGAGTCCACACGCAACATCCCCATTGTCCTCATCTCGGCCGTTCATACCAATGATGCCAGTATCCGTGAGGGCCTCGAAGCAGGGGCCGATGGCTACATTACCAAGCCCATCGAAGACAACATGCTCAAGGCCTGGATCCAGGCCGCTCTGCGCATCAATGCCCTCACCCGTGCGCTGGATGCCAAAGACACCCCGGTCCACGAAGACATCGACGATTTACTCCAACACTTCACGAAGCTTTCACACGATGTAAACAATCCATTACAAAGCGTGATGACCTCAGCCGATTTGCTCGGCATGGAGCTCGACTACCGCGAAGAAATGTTGAGCGTGATTCAAAACCTGCAAGAAAGTGCGGAACGTATCGCCCAGTTGGTGGGTGAAGCCAGCCGCCAGGCAAAAATCTTTCAGCAAGCCCACGAGGCCAAACAAGACACCTGACTCCGTTCCTGTTGACCAAGGGGGCGTGGGGCACCAGCAAACGGCGGAGTTTACGACCTGAGCGCACGATCGAGCACTATGACCACCGAATCGACTGACCGACCCCACGATCTCATTGCCATCATCCCCTGTTACAACGCCGGGGACCGCGTCCGCCCCGTGGTCGAAGCCGTGCTGCAACAGCTCGACCGGGTTATCGTCGTGGATGACGGGTCGACCGACGATTCCATCACCTCGCTGGCCGATCTTCCCGTCGAAATCGTCCGCATCCCCCAGAATAAGGGAAAAGGGCATTCGCTACTGGCCGGTTTCGAGGCCGCATTGGCCCACCCCGAAGTGGCGTGTGTGTGTGCTCTGGATGCCGATGGTCAACACGATCCCGCCGAACTACCCCGGCTCTATGCCGCCTTTCAGGAAGCCGAAGCCGATCTGGTCATAGGGTCCCGTGTCTTTGAAGGCGAACACATCCCCTGGCGCAGCCGTTTTGGCAACAAGGTGACCATCACCGTAACCGCACTCCTGCTCCGCCACAAGCTCCCTGACACCCAGAGTGGCTACCGCCTCCTCTCCCGCCCCTTCACCGAAAGCGTGCTCAAGACCGTTTCCGGTGGACGCTATGAAACCGAGATGGAAATTATCGTGAAGGCCATTCGGGAAGGCTGGAAGGCCATCCCCGTGCCCATCCGAACCATCTACGAAACGGGGAACGCTTCCTCCCATTTTCGTAAATTCCACGACTCCTTCCGAATCTATGCCCGACTCCTCCGGGCGGCGTGGTTTTCCCGCACTTCCCGCTAAAAATCACACCATTCTGTAACATTTCGGGGCCGGTTGGTATTGTACGTATCAAGTTACGCCGTACCGCCACGTCGAGGAGCACCATGATCCACCCCAAAAACGTCTTGCATTGCGTGCTGCTCACCCTAAGCTGGACTGCGCTCCTTCTTACTGGTTGTCCCGCAGGACCTGACGTGCCCCCCACCCTGAGTGATGCGGTGGTCCTGACCCGAAGCCACCTGGTTTCCTACAGCCCTGGCTCCACCTTGGAAGTGACCCTCACCATTGAAGTTCGGGAAGATGTAGACATCAGTGCCATCGCACTGGTGGAGACCGCCCCGCCGGGTTGGGTGTATACCGGCGTCTCCAGCGCCCGGGGTGGGCTGCCGGCCCTCCGCCCCCAGAGTGGCACCGAGGGCGACCTCAATTTCGTATGGATCCAGCCCCCCAATTTCCCCTACACCTTCACCTATACGCTCGGTATCCCGTTGAATGCGGCGGGCACGGCGACCCTGCAGGGCCATGCCGAATTCCGACAGGGCGATGGCGCCGCCGAAACGACCGACACCCTTTCGTCGTCGGTGCAGCAACTCTAGCCACGCGAGTCGGAAAATCGCGTATAATGGGCCTATGATTCGCCCACATCCCCATACCATCCTCTGCCTCCTGCTCCTCCTGCTGGGAATACTTCCCGGCCCTTCCCCCTTAGCCCAGGAAGACGGGGGGGATGCCGTGGAAGATCCCAATCCTGCCGGCATTCGCCTGCAACGGGACCACGCGGCGGAGTTTGTGGGCGGCGAGGAGCTTCTGGTCCAGGTTTCCATTGACGCCTCCGACGAGGTCGGACTCTTTGCCCTCGGGCTCTATGAAAACGTCCCCTCCGGCTGGACCTTTGAGGGCCTCTACGTGGATGCCGGTCCCGCCCCGGATATTCTGCCGCCCCAGGGCGCGACGGGTGTATTGGAGTTCGGCTGGGTCTCGCCTGCGGTACCGGTGGTCTTGCGATACGCCCTGCGCATTCCCGCCCGGGATGCCGGTGCGCGCTTCATTACGGGCCAGGTGGAATACCGCCTCGAATCCGATCCCCGGCGCAATTCCGCGCCCCTGATGACCCAATTGGAAGGCGTCGCCAACGAACTTCCCGTGCTCTCTCTCATCGGCGCGGCCCTGCTCCCCTGGACACTCAATGAGGCCTTCGTCGATCCCGGAGCCCGTGCACAAGATGCCGAAGACGGGGACCTCAGTAGTCAGGTTCAGGTGGCGGGTCAGGTGGACGTCACCACTCCCGGCGAGTACACCCTGACCTATGGGGTAAGCGATAGCGCAGGCAACCGGGCGAATCCCATCTCCCGAACGGTCCGGGTGCAAGCGACCGCCAACCCCGATAGCGCCGACGGCTCCGCTGGCGACGGAATTGGGGACCCCGAAATGGCCGATATCGGTGCCCCTGGGATCCCTGAGGCGGCCCCCATTCCCCGCAGCAGCAACGCCCAACCCGGCCTGAATATCTCCGTGCCTCCCATTTCGCTGGGCGACAACAGCCCTATGCATGTGTTGCCCCCAGGGGAGGACGGGGCAGCACAGGAGAAAGATGCCGAGTCTGGCCAAACGGAAGAAGGACGATTGTTCCGCGAGTCTCCGTCGCTTCCGCAAATTGCAGCGACCCGCGATGGCGCACAAGAAACGCCCGCCCCTGCAGCAACGCCGTCCACGGCGGCAAGCTCCGATGACGGGAAAGGCATGGTATGGAGTTCCCGGCGGATACTCATCGTCGTCATTGTGCTCATCGTCGTGATACCCGCCATTGTGGGTGCCGCCCGACAGCACACGCTTCATTCCCCCACCCATCGCCGACGCAAATATCGCCCTCCCCACTCCGATCAAGAAGGGCCCACACCGAAGTGCGGGCCCTGAAATCATCGGGGAATAGGGATTATTTCTCGATGGGAATCAGCTTGAAACTCTTCACCACTTCCTCATAAACGGGTGCCCATTCTTTGACCTGATCATAGGTACCGGCGAGAATGACGCCATAGTTGCTCTTGTTGCCGGATGAATGGATGTGCCACCGGTGAATCTCGCCGCCGTCGGACTTGTCCACTTCCTTGTACCAGAAGGTGTTGCCCTCGTAGTCGTAGCCCTTCTTCTTGTCGAAGACGATGGGGTCGGTGTAATTCGGGTCCGGGGAGCTCATGTCCTTCTTCACCGAATCCATGTTGGCCTTGAAGAGGGTGCCGGGTGCCACATCGGGCATCCAGACCCAGTTGACGTGGATGCTGAGCGCACTCTCGAGCCCACCGCCGCCGCCACTGCTGCCGGTCGTTTCCTCGCTCTGGGTCGTGCCCACGTTGATACCCTTGATACGGGCGCCGATGGAGAAGCTCTTCTTCTTTTTCTTCTTACCGGCCGGCGTTGCCACCGAGCCGGGCTGATAGATCCAGGTCGTGGACTTGTCTTCATTCTGCAACTCGAATTCGGCCGGAATCTTCAGCGAATAGCCATACTTCTTATTCTCGTAGACCTTCCACTCCCGGGCTTCCGCCGCCGGCGCAATGATCATACTGCCCGCGCAGGCGAAGGCCAGAGCAAAGCATCCCAATGCCGTTCGTCTTCCCATCATATCCGTAGTCTCCCTGTTGGTATCGATTTTCCCGGACCCGGTGGCCCGACATGAAAACTACACCATACAAGGTCGCATGGTGTAGTGGGTATGTTTAGTAATTATCTTGGGAAACCGTCGTTTTGTCAAACGATTACCGGTAGGGAGCCCATTCGGGTTCATTCTGGAAGATCCAGTCGTAGTAGCCCCGGTTCTCCAACTTGGCCGCCGCGGCTTCATCCACAATGACCGTGGCCCGGGGGTGAAGCTGAAGGGCCGACGCCGAAATCATGGAGGTCAGGGGACCTTCGACGGCCTTGGCAACGATATCGGCCTTGGCTGCGCCGGTGACCAGCATGATGCACCGCTTGGAATCGAGGATAGTGCCCACGCCCATGGTGATGGCCCGCTTCGGCATATCTTCGGGGTTATCAAAGAGGGGCGAATTCTGGGCGATGGTGCCGGGCGTAAGGGCCTTGCACCGCGTGCGGCTGCCCAGGGCCGACAGGGGCTCGTTAAAACCGATGTGGCCCGTGCTGCCAATACCCAGCAGCTGCAGGTCAATACCACCATGCTCGGCGATCTTGGCCTCATAACCCGCACACTCTTTGTCGAGGTCGGGGGCCGTGCCATTGGGCAGGAAGGTGTTCGCCAAGTCGATATTGATCTTGTTGAACAGGTGATTGTTCATATAGGTGCGGTACGAATTGGGATTTTCCGGCGGCAACCCGATGTACTCATCCAGATTGAAGGTCGTCCCCTTCGAAAAGTCCAACCCCGACTCCGCGTGCTTCTGGGCCAGGCGGGCATAGAGCCCTTCCATGGTCCGCCCGGTGGCCAGCCCCAGGACCAGTTCCGGCTTTTCGATCAGCGCGTTGGCAATCAAGTCTGCCGTAAGCTGGGCGGCATCGTTTTCGGTTTCTCTGATGATTACTTCCATTGAGCTTCCACTTTTTCTTGTCTTCACACACCATTGAGTCCATGAACTAACCACACGCCGAGACGAAATAGCGCATCCCATCGGACCAAAATACGCAGGGGGGAACGGACGGTACGAACCTTCACCTTGTCATCTGGCCGGGAGACCGCAGGCGCACAGAGGACCGGTTTTTGACCGTCAGAGGCCCTAAGGATACCCGCTCAGGGCACCGGGGCGCAACCTGAGTGCCCGATTGTATAACTCGGAAAGGACCGGTGAGGGTGACCTGAGACCGGGTAACAGCTTGCATGGAAGGGGTTTTCGTTCCATAATAGACGGATAGAAGCGAGCGGCAGCAACGAAAACGGGCGAGGTACTATGGTCAGTAAGCGAGCGGTAGGGTCACTCCGGTACCCTGAGTCCAAGGAGGTCCAGCGATGAAAAGTCACCTCCTCCTCTGGTCCTTTACCCTCTTTGTCGTCATCCTCGCTTCCATCATCTACATCTCCCGCAACTCCATCGCCCATGCCCCCGTCCTCGCCGACGACCCCGACGCCCTCGTAGCCCGCGCCATTGAACTCCTCGAAGACGACGTCAATATCCTCCAGCGGGAAACCCAGGCGCTCATCCGGGAAGCCGCCGTCTATGTAGAGCGGGGCACCGTCTCTTCCGCCCAGGGGGCCTATCTACTCGCCCTCCAATACAAGCGGGAACAGAATTTTCAGGGGGCGGAAGCCCTCTTCAAACGGGCCATCGCCCTGGACCCCGACTGGAGCTGGCCCTACGCCGATCTCGGTAACCTGTTGGGAAGACACAGCTTCCAACGCACCGAAGAGGCCAAGGAAGTCTTGCAGCGCAGCGTGGAACTCGACCCCACGTGGGGACGGCCCCACAACATTTTGGCGGTCATCCTCCGGGCGGAAGGCCATCTGGAAGAGGCCCTGGTGGAGTATGAGAAGGCGTTGACGTACATGCCCGACGACATTTCGCCCCTGAATAACTACGCCAATCTGCTGGTGGATCTCGAGCGATTCGACGAGGCCGAAACCTATTTCCGCAAGGCCATCGACAGCTTCCCCGAACACCCCAAGCCCTACTACAACCTCGCCTGCCTCTACAGCCTCGAAGGCCGCACCGACGAAGCCCTGAAATACCTGCGGGAAGCCTTCCAACGCTCCGACCTGCTCCGACGGGAAGCCGAGAGTGATGCCGATCTCGCGCCGCTCCAGGACAACCCGGCCTTTCAGGCCCTGATCCAGCGCACCCACGTGGAGTGAGGTGAGATGGTGAATTTGTGGGACCGGTGGGACGTGGGAGACCTGTGGGACGTCTAGACCAATGGACCCATTAAGAGTCTTCGGTCAAAAGCCCCCCCGAAAACCCTTTTGTCCCACGGGTCTCAAGGGTCTCACGCGTCCCACAATGATCGAGGCCTGGGCATCGCCCCCGCAGCCCCCTACCCCTTCAAGGTCGCGTACTGCTTTTCATAGTAGGCCCGAAACTCGCCGGACTTAATCTTCCGCCACCACGTCTCATTTTCCTGATACCACTGGACTGTCTCTTCCATGCCCTGCTCCCACGGCATGGCGGGCTGCCAACCGAGGGCCTTGAGCTTGTCGGCGCTGATGGAATAGCGGCGGTCGTGTCCGGGACGGTCGGGTACCCACTTGATCAACGACTCGTCTTTTCCGGTGAGGGCCAGGATCTTGCGGGTCAGCTCGATATTCTCCCGCTCGTTGCCACCAGCCACGTTGTACACCTCTCCAGGCACGCCGTTGCGCAGGGCACAGTCGATACCGGAAGCGTGGTCGTCTACATAGAGCCAATCGCGGACGTTGTGTTCCCCGCCTTTGTAGAGGGGCAGGGGTTCATCGTCGATGGCGTTGGTGGTGAAGAGGGGCAGCACCTTTTCGGGGTATTGATAGGGGCCGTAGGTGTTAGAGCCGCGGGTAATAATCACCGGCAAATCAAAAGTGTGAAAATACGACATGCCCACCAATTCGCCCCCGGCCTTTGCCGCGCTGTAGGGATTCCGGGGCGTGAGGGGGCTGGTCTCGGTGAAGCTGCCTTCGGCGATGCTGCCGTAGACTTCATCGGTGGATACAAAGAGCACGCGGGACAGGCCCGTCTCTTTGGCACATTCGGCCAGGTTGTAGACACCATCCACATTGGTGCGCAGGAATTCCGTGGCCCCGGCAATGCTGCGGTCCACGTGGGTCTCTGCGGCAAAGTTCACCACGGCGTCGCACCCTTCCATGGCCTGCAACATGACCTCGCGGTCGGCGATATCGCCCTGGATAAAGGTATGGCGCGCCGCATCCACGTCGGCCACGTTTTCCTGGTTGCCCGCATAGGTGAGCTTGTCGAGGTTCACGATGTGGACGTCGGGGTAGTGTTTCAACTGCCAGCGAACGAAGGCCGAACCAATAAAGCCGGCACCGCCGGTTACGAGAATACGTTTCATGGGGTGGAGTTCCTTCGTTCCATATAGTGGGCCAGGGCATCGCGCCAGGCGGGCATGGTATAGCCCGACGCTTCGGTCAATTGGGTGGTATCCAGCACCGAGTAGTTCGGTCGGTCGGCCTTGGTCGGAAAAGCATCGCTGCCACAGGGCTTGATGGGTGTCGTCGACCCCGCCATTTCGAGGAAAGCCTGGGCAAACTCAAAGCGGCTGCACGAACCCGTGTTGACGGCGTGGTAGACCCCAAACGCCTGGGTCTTCGCCAACGCCAGGGTGGCTTCGGCCAAATCGTGGGTGTGGGTCGGCGATCCGATTTCGTCATCCACGACTTTTAGTTCAGGACGGGACGCGGCCGCACCGAGTACCTTTTCGACAAAGTTGTTGCCACCCGGTCCGTAGAGCCAGGCGGTGCGCAGGATGAAGTGGCGAGGATTGGCCACCATGGTCGCGTGCTCACCGGCCGCCTTGGATTTGCCGTAGACGCCCAGGGGGGCCAGGGGGTCGGACGGCACATAGGGCGCGCCCTTTTTTCCATCGAAGACATAATCCGTGCTGAAGTAGACCACGGGAATGTTGTGGTGGGCGGCGATTTCCGCCACGTTGCGGGCACCCGTTTCGTTGGCGAGAAAGGCCCCTTCCAAATCGTCTTCGGCACCCTCCACATCGGTGTAGGCCGCCGCATTGATGAGCAGGTCGGGACCGAACTCTTCGACGAGGGGCTGGAGTGCCGCCTCATCGGCAATATCGATTTCGGGCCGGTCATAGCCCTTTACCGCGCACTCCCGATGGAATACTTCCATGAGATCGCGGCCCAGTTGTCCCTTACTTCCGAAAATGAGTGTACGCATCACATTGCCTTTGGTTGGAATGGGGCATTGTAGCAAGTGGACAGCGCAGGTGCCAAAATGACTTTCTTATCGAATGCGTGACAAATCCCTAAAGCTTTGCGAGGCCCTGCCGATACTTTAAGTACAACGGCCGAAACAAGGATGTTGAGGCGACAGAATGACACGGAAGTCAACTTAACCGCGGGTTATAACAGTTGAATGGTTTGAGGCGCACGTCCCAGCAAATCAAACCCGGTTGTAACACGCGAACCTCCAAGAGTGGCGCCATGACGAGTCCCATTGTTATGGCGTTTCTTTTTTTGTCTGGACGAAATTACGCTGCTTTTCAAGCGTGATGGCGGGTGCCACCCGGGATTCCACGGGTGCCACCCTCAAACCGAGGAGCGAAGCGGGGGAAGTTTGTGGGTGAAGGGACTACACCCGTGCACGCTCCACGCAATACCGTCCACGATTTCCTGCGCTGTAAAGTCTGCTGCGGGGCCGCCCCGCTTGAGGGTGGCACCCCTGGTTCTGCTTTCCAGCCATACTGACCGCCACGTACGCGCCATTCGGGACAATCGACGGCTATCCCCCCTACCGATAGGTCCACATCTCTGGGGAGGGTAAATGGGGTGCCTTGTTAAATCCACTCAACGACACGTGGTCCCCGTGGTAGAGATACTCCACCAGCGCGGCATTGCGGAGGGTCCAGATGAGTCCCACGGTCTTCTCAGGGAGCAAGCCCAGAACCCGGCCCACGGTCACGGCGCCCACGCCGCCCGACGTCACCAGGACCACCCGGCTCCCCCGGGGGGAATCGGCGGTGTGCACGCGCATGGCCACTTCCACCCGGTTCCCGAATTCCTGCCAGGTCTCCAGGCCGTCTTCGTGGAAGGAACCCGATGCCCAACGGGCCATGACGGCTTCCATATAATGTTGAATGGTCCGCCGCTTCGCCGTCACATCGGGAGCCTCGTCAAAGGCGTCCTTCAGCGCGGCCAGTTTCGGGTCCGCCTTCGTGAGCGTGCTGTTCGCATAGGCCATGATCCCATCCCAATCGAATTCATCGAGACGGTCATCGAAGACCGGGTCCGGCACGGTTTTCCCCGCCGATTCCATGGCATTCACCAGGGCCTCTGCCGTCTCCCGCTGACGCACCCGAGGCCCCACGACCAGCCGGGTCGGCAGGAGGTCGTGCGCCGCCCAATAGCTTCCCAGGGCCTTCGACTGGGTCTTCCCCAAATCCGAAAGGCGGTCGTAATCGTCGGAAAGGAAGGACGCCTGGCCATGACGCACCACGATAAGCTCACTCATTTTCACTACTCCATTGGAGGCACCCAGGGGCACCGTCGTTGACTGCCCCCCGTCTGCCCCATTAAGATGACACCGCAAAACTACCCCTACCGTAGCCCGTGCACGGTCCTAAACACCAACCCCTTCGGAAGCTGCCCTCCATGCGAAGCGCCTCACTCCTCACCCTCCTCCCCATGATCCTGCTCTCCGCCGCTCTGGCAGAAGACGATAGTTCAGGCGCGCTGGACCAACTCCTGGGCAATGTGGGGCCCCTCCTGGAAGCTTCGGAAGCATACCACAGCGCGGAAGAACCCCTCGATGCCCCGGAAACGCTGGTCCTCGACCTGGCACGCTGTGTGGACCTCGCTATCGCCCAGAACGCCCAGGTGCTCGTGGCGGACACCGAGGTGGCCCTCCGCGAATCCCAGACGGGCCAGGCGCAGGCACGGCGACGCCCCGAGGTCAAAGCCCAGTGGGCCTACACCTATGTGGATGGCCTCGACCAGGAGATCGGGCGCCCCGTGGTACAACGGCTCATTGGCGTGGACGGGTACGCGCCGGATAAGGGCACCATCACCACGGGCCTGACTGTGACCCAAATCTTATATGCCGGGGGGCAAATCGATGCGGCCATTAAGGCCTCCCAATTCCTTGCCGCCTCCGAAAGCTGGCGCGCCGAAGCGGTCCGTGCGGAAATCGCCTATCAGGCCCGCACCGCCTACCACGATGCCCTCCTCGCCCATGCCATCGTCCATGTGGCCAACGAAGCCCTCACGGTATTCGAACGCCACCTGGCCGACACGGAAGCCCTCGAATCGGAAGGGGTCGTCACCCCCTTTGAAGTGCGCCGCGCCCAGACCGAAGTGGGCGCGCGACGGTCCGAACGTGCGTCGGCAGAGGCCGCCGGCCAATCGGACGACCTCAACATCAGTCGCCTCCTCGCCCTCCCGGACAAGCAACCTCTTGCATATGAACAGGACCTCCCCCACGCCGTGCCCGACCAGGACGGCGCGACGTTGAAGGCTACGGCCCTGGCCCAGCGCCCCGAACTGCGCGCCCTCTCCGACGCCCTCGCTGCGGGCCACCAACAAGCCCGGGCCGTCAAAGGGAAGTACCTCCCCCAAGCAGCCGCGTCCCTC
>JAUIMA010000574.1 GCA_030432675.1 Candidatus Hydrogenedentota bacterium
TTGGCAAGATGCCAAAGGAGTTTTCGTGAGAAAAAGCACCTTAGACGCGAAGTACATACTCCATCATTTGAATTTGCTTTGCGACCTCAGGGATGACACGGAAACCGTCGAACGCGCGAAAAAACTGCTCGAGGTACCAGAGTGAAACGCCCTACCATTGAGGAACAGCGCCAACTCGTCCGCCAGTGGGAAGTCACCGGCAGAGAACTGCAGCAAATTCGAGAGGATGCGTTGCGCGACAAGCCTTACAACTGGAAAGAGGTGGACGACCTTCTTTCCCTCGGCGAAGACTACGACGGCCCGCCCCGCCTTACCAGTGGCCTCGAAGAGATGCAGGCCGTTTTCATGAAAGCAGCACCCGTGTGGTATCTGGAAGAACGGGCCAAACGATTACAGCAGCACGACGACTCGTCCTGACGGCAACCAGGCGCGCTACTGATTCCGTTGTGCCGCCAGCGACAAAGGCGCCCAGGCCATACTGCCAATCGGAATGCAGCAGAGTCCGCCGAGGAAGACCACGGCGTATACGCTCAACGAGGTCAGGGAAGGATCGAGCAGCACGGCCAGTCGGATTATCAGGACTACGCAGACCACCCACAACACCACCATTAGGGCCACGGGCCTGGGGCGATATATGGCTTCCTTCAATACAGCGCGCAAGCCGTACACCGTTGCGGCGATCAACAGAATCCCCCACGTAAGAAGGTAGGAATCATAGAGGAATCGGAAATTCCACATCACCAGGGTCTCGCTGACTAGTACAAACATGGGAAATAGTAGAAACAACAGTCCAAAGACAAACGCAACACGATGGCGCTCGAGCCATGGCGCGCAATACCCTACCCCCATGGCCAGGTGAATTGCCGTCAGGCACGCCAGCAGATAGGCCGCCAAGGCTACAAATCCGTACTCAATCCCGAAATGTGCCTCCGTCCTCGAAAGCGCCTGCGCCGTGGTCAACACGCGTTCCATGTCATCAATGGAGATCATCACCGCTGCACAACAAACGGCACCGAACAAGAGCACAACGCTTCCCACCAACGCAACACCGGCAGTGACCCCCAGTTTCAAAACGATGCTACTCCCTACAGATATGGGCTGGGTCGCTTCGTAGACGGACAGTCGGAGTACCTTGGCACGGTATTTCATCCCCAACACCCCCTCGGTCACAAGAAGAATGAGGGCCAACATTGCATATAAATAGATGGAGGAAAGTGCGCCAAAGGCCTCCCCTTCCCTGTCATCCCTCAACAGCCAGGTAAAAAATCCCATACTCGCCAAACCGGTGAAGACGGCCGCCGCCGCACGGACCCGCACGCGACGCCACTCAAACCAAATCTGGGCGCGAACACGCGACGAAAATGGATGCCGACGCTCCCCGGTCTCTCGGCTTTGGTACACCCGCGACGCGCGCGCGCCAACTTGGGAGTGGTATTCCCCGCATCGCTGATTTCGGACAAAGAAAATCGTGATCCCAACGGCTATGGCCGTCACCACCGTCAGGATGCCATTTTCCAGTAGCCTAAAATCCATGACATAGCGCAACGTGTTGGGTCCCGCTTCCAATGGGTCCATCATCCCCAGTCGGGGGCGAAGACAGAATGCCAGCACGAAGGCCATCGCGATGGTCACGACGGCCCGCTCTCCGAAACCCGTGGTGGACCAGGTCGCCATGGCCAGACAGGCGCTTACCGTCAATAGAAAAGGAAGCACGACCCAGCCGGGGTAGGACGTCGGAAGAATCAGCTGCGCAACCCAGACGAGGCCCAGGTAGATGAGGCAATTGCTGACGAGCAGCCACGCCATGGGCACGCCGACCAGCCACCGCGTGGGTACCGGCTGGGTAAAGTTCAGGATGAAGGGGAACCCTCCACGCTGCCGTTGATCAAAGCTTTGCAGCCAAAGCTGGGACGTGACCGAAGTCAGCACAATGCCAAAATAGACTATCCCCTCCAGCACCGGCAGGTAGATGGACAGGCACAGGTAGGCCAGGGGCGTGAGGAGTCGTAACAACAATTCCAGGCGCGTCAGTCGCCAAAGCTCCCATAGCTGGGTACGTAGGATGGTGCTGTTCATCGCGCTACCCTTCTGTCTTCGTCGGGACACCACGGCCGACACGCGCCACGAATATTTCCTGGAGCGATGGGTTGCGCACTTCGGTTATCTCGGCACCCAGCGCCTGAATCGCCGCCTTCGCCTGCTCCAATTCGCCGTTGCAGACTGCCTGCCACTGGTTTCCAAAGCCCTCCAGCGAGAGGGCACCCGCGATGGTCGGACGGACCATCTGCTCTTCCGGAAATCGCAGGGTCAGATGCTGATGCCCGTCTTTGATGTCGTCCAGACTGCCGTGGAGCACCACCTTGCCTTTGTGAATCATGGTTACGACATCGGACATGCGTTCCACTTCGTCGAGCAAGTGAGAGGAAAACAGGGCCGTGCGCCCTTCGTCGGCCACGGCGCGGACTACTTCGCGAAGGATGTCTTGTCGCACAATCGCGTCAAGTCCGGACGACGGTTCATCGAGCAAAAGCAGGTCAGGTCGATGGGCCACGGCGGCGATAAGTCCCGTCAAGGCGCGCTGGCCCCGGGAGAGATTCTTTATCTTCTGTTGGGGGTCGAGCTCAAAGGTCTGGATGAGCTCGTCTGAATAGCTGTTGTCCCACTTGGGGTGATAGGCCTGGGTATAGCGCGCAAGCTCGTGAATACGCATCCAGTCCGGCAAATCGCGTTCTTCGGAGAGATAGCCGATGCGCCCCAGGACTTCGACGGGGTGCTTCACGGGGTCCAGGCCGAATACCCGGACGGAGCCCGACCGGGCACGGAGCAGACCCAGGATGTGTTTGATAAGGGTCGTCTTCCCCGCCCCGTTGGCACCCACGAGGCCATGCACACAGCCGGGGTCCACGGAAAAAGTGAGGTCATCCAGCGCCTTGAGCAATCCGAACTGGCGCGTTACCCCTTCAATCGCTACCACCTTCTCTTCCATCATCCGTGCTCCTTTGCTGACTTGTTTTTTGCCTTGCCCAATACCGCAGCCCGTTCGTTCAACAACGTCGTTATGTCGTCCAGTGAATAGCCCATCTGTTGCGCCTCCGTAAGCAGGGTATCGGCCCGCTCGGTCAGGATTCGCTTTTGCTCCGCCGCCTTGAGCGGCGAACCGTTCTCTGAGATAAACGTGCCTGCACCCCGCCGCTTATAGACCACGCCCTCCGTCTCCAGCTCGCGGTAGGCCTTCACCACCGTGTTGGGCGTGACGAGCAACTGTTCCGCCAACACGCGGATGGGCGGCACTTCCATGCCCGACGTGAGTTGCCCCGACGCCACCATGTATTTCACTTGGTTGACGATCTGGCGGTAGATGGGAACGCCATCTTTGAGGGAAATCTGGATATTCACGGGGGCCTCGCTTTGTTGCGTTGTACCTGTAGACTGACACAATTTTAAATGGGTGTCAAGGGGAGATTCCAGGGGCGGCGTCTATCTCGCCTGCGCTGTTTAGTTGACCCAGCCGACCACTCCCCTCCTGGGAGGGGCAGGGGTGGGTTATCGACTTTTTCGCAAATTCACCCACCCCCAACCCCTCCAAGGAGGGGAGCGTCTTGTAGAGTTTTCCAACGAATCAACGCCCTATCTGCTTGAGTCAATCTATTGGTTGTGATAGGTTTTCGGCGGTGATTGTGCTTAAAGGACCAAAACGACCTAAAGGACGTAAAGGACGATGTTCGGAATGTGGAATCCATGGAATAGACTGCCAGCTCGGATGATTTTGGCAGCGATAACGACCTTTATGTTTATGGAACGCGTCTGCGTCGCCCAGCCCTTGCCCTTCGAAGTTATTGGCGTTCCGGTGATGAAGGCGGGCCTCATGGGTACGCTGGTTGGCCCCGGCCCCACGGCAAACTCGGAGCG
>JAUIMA010000575.1 GCA_030432675.1 Candidatus Hydrogenedentota bacterium
TGCCGAAGAGCGCGCCGAAGGTAAAAAGGAACTCGCGAAAATCCTGAACAGCTTCGACTACCATGCAAATGACATTCCCGAGCGATTGATGCTGAACGATGAAAACACCGTCGCGGACTACTTCAAGAAGTTTCCGGGCCTCGACTCGGGGGACCATTACAACGGCAAGGGATTCTGGGAGCTGCCGGTTCCTGTAGTCGACACCATCGAGGTGGCACACAACGACGTGGTTCATTACGATGCCGACGGCTACGTACCCATCCGCGACTTCCTGAAGGAACACGGCATCCGCCACGTATTGATGACGGGTTATGCGACGGATATGTGCTACATCAGCACCACCTGCGGTTACAACAACTTTTCGAAGGATTTCAACGTCTTTCTCGTGGGCGATGCGACCATGGCCACCTTCCCGGCCAACAGCAGCCCGGCCTATGCCACGAATGCGGCAATTTCCTTTGCCTCGTTGAATCACCTGATTACCCAGGTCTCGTGGGTGAAGCTGGCGGAGAAGGGAAGCGAGTGAGGTCGACAGGCGTCGCCCGAGCTAGGGCCATGGGACGAGTAGGACATATGGGACCTGTAGGACTATCGATGAATGATGTCTACTTGTCCCACAGGTCTCACTGGTCCCACTCGTCCCACGGAATCGAATTCAAGGCCAGGAACTCGAACCGCACAACATCGCAACAACAAGCAGGAGACTATCACGCATGGATCGCCGAACTTTTCTCTCCCTGACCGGAGCCGCCACCGGGGCGGCCATGACCGCCACGCCTGCCCAGGGATCGTCCAAGCCAGGCCCCTGGAAAGACGGCAAAAAATGGGTCTACTCCATCACCTATGACGAAGGGTGTGAAGACCTGCTGAAGCATGCCGTGCCCATTCATCGGGAGTTCGGTATACCGGGCCACGTCGCCTTTGTTTCCGCCCAGTTGGGGATTCCCCGCAATGTACCGGGAAGTAGCTATCACGACCTCATGACCTTGAGTCCCGACCAAATGAAAGGGCTCATGAAAGAGGGCTGGGGTGCCTCGTGTCACTCCATGACCCACGTGGGCGTCACGGCTGAAAACGCCGATGTGGAAGTGGTGGAAGCGGGTAAAGTCCTCGCCGATAAGCTGGGCGTCGACATCCCCATCTTTACCGTCCCGGGCAGCAATCACGGTCACCCCCCGGCGATCGCCGCTGCTGCGGCAGGCGGTTACAAGGCCATATTTACCATTTACGACAAGGTCAACACCTTCGACACCGATTTACTCTGGTTGGGACGCACGCCCCTCCACACCGAATACCCCGGGCCGTTCTACTCTCAGTTTGACCCCTGGAAACGTCTGCAGCAGGCTCAGGCCACCGCGGGTTGGGTGGTGGACTATTGCCACCTCCCGCTCCCGGACACGCCCGTGCATCCGGCCAAGGATTGCACCACCCAGGAGCTCCGGGCCCGATTCGAAGCGGTGAAGCAATTTGGCGGTGACGACGTCTGGCTGGCTGAGCCCAACGAAGTCGTGGACTTCCTGCTCAACGACCCCGGGGCCCGGCAGCGGCGAATGGACCAGCCAGAAGGGCTGAACACCCTCCACGATACGTCCATGCGCGCCCTCTACACGACCAACGACTAACCTACTGGATTGGACCTGCCCCACAATGACCCTGGGATTCTTTCTCCTGCTTCTGACGCTCCACGGGGGCCTCGCGGCCTTCTTAATTGCACGATTGCTCCGCTACCGATTCGAGCCCAGCGCCATGTTGGTGTGGGTTCTCTTGATCCTCTTCGTCCCCTTTATCGGGGCTCTGCTCTACGCCCGGTTGGGAGAAAATCAAGTACTCATCCGGGCCCAACGCAAGCGGGGGCGCAGTTGCCTCCCGGATTACGAACTCGAAGACCATACGGTGGACACGAAGACCCTCGGTGCTTTTCGCTCCACGGCCGACGTGGGGCTCAAGCTCTCTCATGCCCAGGTGACCAGAGGCAACACGGTCACCCTGCTCCGTAACTCCGACGCAATTCACGAGTCCTGGAAGAGCGCCATCAACGAGGCAGAATCCACCATCCATATGGAATATTACATCTGGTGGGCAGATGAAACGGGGACCGAGATGCGGGACTTGCTCATCGCGAGGGCCCGAAACGGGGTACGCTGTCGCGTACTCATCGATGCCGTCGGTTCTATCAACGTGAACAGTGCTTTCTTGCAGCCCTTTTACGATGCAGGCATCGACGTCGCGTTTTTTCTCCCCCTGGCCACCTGGAAACGCCGCTGGAGTCCCCATCTGCGTAACCACCGAAAAATTCTGGTGGTAGATGGCCAAACAGGTTTTGTGGGGAGTCAGAATGTCAGTGATGACGACCGGGGAAAAAATCCGGAGTTTTCAATCTGGCACAATGTACACCTCCGAATTACAGGACCCGCCGTTCGCCGCCTCCAGGCCGTATTCCTGGACGACTGGAACTTTGCATCTGATGCACGTGTTGACGAGCTCCCCACCGCCTCCCCCGTTTCCAGTGCGGTCGACCATGCCGTGCAGATTCTCCCGACAGGGCCAGACTGTAAGGCGCATGTACCCGAGCGTATGCTCTTGGAGGCCTTTAACAGCGCCAAGGATAGCATCGACGTAGCCACCCCCTACTTTGTACCTTCTCCCGTTCTGAGAATGGGACTGCTTCAGGCGGCATTGCGCGGCGTTCGGGTTCGCATCGTCGTACCGGCCAAAACAGACCAGGCCATTGCCCTATACGCCGGCAGAAGCTTCTATCGCGAATTGTTGGATGAGTCCATCGAAATCTATGAGTATCACCGGGGAATGCTCCATTCCAAGATAATCGCTGTAGACGGCGCGTGGGCCATGGTGGGGTCGGTGAACATGGACTACCGAAGCCTGCGACTGAATTTCGAGATATCTGCGTTGCTCTACGACGAAGAGCCTGTGCAAGAACTGACAGAGGTCGTTGCCGAATACCGTGCAGACGCCAAGCCCATCACTTCGGAGGCCATCGCAAATAAAGGTCGTTGGCAAGTTATTCTGGAAGGGGCCGCCCGGGTACTTTCTCCCCAATTGTAAGGCATACAACAGATTCTCTACCCCGCGGGAAGGGCAATAATTCACCGGTCGGAAGACTTCGGCACTCCATCCCCATTCAACTCCATGTCGTAATGTTCTTTGAGGCAATCGGGGCAAATGCCATGGGAGAATTGGGTTCCGACATGCTCAGAAAAGTAGCCTTCCACCTGCTGCCAGTACCCGTCATCTTTACGCACGCTCTTGCAGTGAGCGCAAATCGGGAGCAGACCGCTGAGGCGCTTTACTTCATCCAGCGCGATGCGTAGCTCCTGTATAACCCGATCTTTTTCCTGCTGCTCCCGCTCAACCTTGCGACGCAATTCAAAGCGTTCATGGGCCGAGTGAATCGCCTGGGCCAAGGTATCCGCATCCACCACACGCTTGGGCAAATAGTCTGTGGCACCACCACTCAGGGCCTGAGCGGCGATTGTCTCACTCCCCTGCCCGGTGAGCATGATGGTGAAGAAGGGGCATCCGTCCGCGCCACACGGCAACTTCTCGAAAAACGACACCCCCTCCCCATCCGGCAAGAAGTTATCCAAAAGCACGCCATCAAATGCAACGTCCCGACAGGCCGCGATGCCATCCGAAAGCGTTCCGGCCTCCGTGAAGCTGAAATCGTAGATCGGATTTCCCCGGAGGAACCGCCGATAAGAGGTCCGGTCTTCGGGGCTGTCATCGATTATCAGAATAGAAAGGGGGACCAAGGCATTTTCTCATGGGTCTAGGTGATGTCATCGGGCAACAAGGCAGTATCAAACCAGAAATCGGAAAGGCGTTTCAGGGCGAGCACCAGCCCCTTGAGGTCAATAGGCTTCTGAATGTAACTATTGGCCCCA
>JAUIMA010000576.1 GCA_030432675.1 Candidatus Hydrogenedentota bacterium
CCTCGGAAAGACCGAGGGTGGCTCAAGTCACGAAAACCTGTTACGGGCTTTCAGCCCTATTCAAAAAGACTGCGCTTACCCAGGCCTTCGGCCTGGGCTGGTATGTGACCGCGCCGTTGGCGCTCATCCGGTTGACATGGAGACACCTGCGGGCCTTTAGGGCTACCACAAAAACACCCGCTGGCGTTCCGGAGGGCCAAAGGCCCCTAAACATACCAGCATGGGCCAACGGCCCATGAACTGACGCCCTACCAACGTTCAAGGGCCGAAAGCCCGCCCCATATCCGCACAGACTCCCCAGGGAATCCACCGGTTTCGAATTTTGCGCCAAACGGCAATGGGAGATCAGCACCCCAAACCATGTCGCTAACCCACCCCTGACCCCTCCCAGGAGGGGAATAACCCAGCACTTCCGTTGAACGTCGCGGGAAAAAATAGTTCTCCCAATCTAACTACAACCCCTACCCCACCGGCGGGGTGAAGTCCAGATGCCAGACCTCATACCCCAGGTTACGGAGGGTGAGCACGATGGCCTGCACCAACCCGGCCGTCAAAAGCCCACAGAGAAAGAGCAGGTAGGCCCACCGGAGAAAGCGGTATTTCTTATAGGCCAGAAAGGTGCCCAGGGTATAAATCTCGCGCACCATGGCGTCGCCCGCTTCGCCCGGGTCGTTGAGCAGGGTCTCCATCGATTCGCTGAATTCCTCGTAAGTGAGGTGAATAAAGCTCCCGAAAAACAGGAGATTGAATCCCGAATCCTTCGCCGTCACTTTCGGCTTTTTTCCGGGCAGGGACACCCGGGGCATGGTGGCGTAAATGGCCGCTACAATGCTGGCCATACAAAATAGAATCAGGGTCAACGCGCCCCACTGGTAGGCCGGGTCGGTCAGATAACCCACCGTGTAGGTCAGAATCACCGAGGCCACCGTCAGCATCATGTTGGCCTTCACGTCGGCCATGGTGCTGAGTTGGGCGTGATGGACCCGTGTCTGGCGGAGCAGGTGATCGACCATGGAAGTAGGATTTTCAAGGCGCATGGGGCAAAGGTTCCTTGCATTTTGGGTTACGTCGTTGGGATGGCGACAGTATACGCCGGGACCCTATTGCAGGTCATCTTGGAGATGTATCCGCGTTTTACAGGTTACTTTTGTGCCACGCGATGCCGAGCTACGCGAGGTTTCGTGTGCATGGAGCCCTATTGGTTGACTTATCTCGGGCGTCCTTCTAACTCCGCGAAATTGGACGCCCGCATTTAACATGTGTTTTAGCGGTACGTTGTTCTTTCCTCCACGCACACGAAACCTCGTTGTACTCGGCATCGCGTGGCACGGGGATTTGACCGAAACGAACGTTGGAATCAAACGTAAACGCTTGCGGGCAGTACCCCACACCCTCCCCTGAGTCCACCAGGACGGTGACGATCGTGACATTTCCAGGTTGTAATCTGGGTGGGCGCTACCTATAATTGGTTATAACAACTTAACGCCCTTTGGAGCCTACCCCCATGATAAATCTGTCCCGTTATTTCTTGTGTTGTTCCCTTCTCCTCCTGTCGGTGGCCCTGCCTCACCGGGTCCATGCCGCAGAACACGCCATCGATCTTTCGAAAAAGGACGCGGTGAAAGACTGGGCCCTTTATGATGACAAGGCCCGCATCGACAAGGGCGAGCTGGTCTTGGATGGCCGGATTGCACCGACCAAAGCATTTTACCTCCCGCTCGAGTGGGCCGATGTGTCCCTCAAGGCCAAGTTCAAAGTGGACCCCCAGGACCACGGCGTGTTGGCCTGTGGCTTCGTGGTCCGCGCAGGCGATGCCTACCACTATTACTACGTCCACTATGACAAGGGGCAAGCCATTCTGGTTCGTTCGGACAAGGGCCAGTCGTGGAACGAAATCAAGCGGGTGGGCAGCCTGGACAAGCCCGCCGGAGAATGGCACGAGGGCGAACTGCAGTGCGAAGGCGACACCCTCCGTGTTTTCCTCAACGGCACCCTCCTCTACGAAGCCAAAGACGCCACCCTCAAAAAAGGGCGCGTGGGTTTTTATGCCAGTCAGGGCCTGGCCCGCGTGAAAGATATTGTGGTCACGGGCGAGACCACGAAGGCGGAACGTGATTTCACCTTGCCCGCGCCCCCGCCCGACGATTTTGTCTATGTCTGCACCGATGCGGGTGCCGGGGCCTATGAAGCCTTTCCCGATGTCTGTCGCCTGAGCGATGGCCGGCTCATGACGGTCTTCTATGCGGGTTATGGCCACGTGGCCCTGCCCAATGAAGCGCTTCCCAAGGGCGGGCGCATTTCCTATAGCCTCTCCAGCGACGAAGGGCGCACGTGGAGTCCCGCCGAAACCCTCTACGACGGTCCCGATGATGATCGGGATCCCTCCATCGTCCAGACCAAGAGCGGACGCCTCCTGTGCAACTACTTCACCCTCGTGCGGGCCGAAGGTCAGACACCTCCCTGGAAGGGTATCGGTTCCTGGGTGGTCCACTCGGACGACCTCGGCAAGACCTGGTCGGAGCCCCGCCTGATTACGTCGGATTACTATTGCAGCTCGCCCATTCGCCAACTTTCCGATGGCCGCCTGGCCCTGGGGCTCTACAAGGAAACGGAAGGCCTGAGCCATGGTGCCGTGGTCTTTTCCAACGATGACGGCCTCACCTGGGAGACGCCCGTCGATATTGACAACAACGGCATGCCCCTGGACGCCGAGACCGACCTCATCGAATTGAAAGACGGCACCCTCCATGCGGCCCAGCGGAGCGGCGGAGACTCCATGGCGTGGTCCGAATCGAAGGACGGCGGCAAGACCTGGAGTATTTCGGAGCGCTATGGCTTCCCGGGTCACGCGCCCTATCTCCACCGCACGGTAGACGACATCCTCATTCTCGCCCACCGCCTGCCCCAGACCAGTCTCCACTACAGCTTCGACGAAGGTAAAACGTGGAGTAATTCGGTGCTCGTGGACAACCACATTGGCTCCTACCCCTCCATGGTCAATCTCAAAGACGGTACGGTCCTCATTGTCTACTACGAAGAAGGCGAGCTCTCCAACATCCGAGCCAAGCGCTTCCTGGCGAATTCCAAGGGAATCCATTGGATGCCCGTCGAGCGGGGTGTGGTGCCCAAGGCCACGCTGGTGGACTATGCCCGCATCTGGGACGAGGCCCCCCACAACGCCTTCACCAACCTCATTCGCTATAAGGACGCGTGGTATTGCGTCTTCCGAGAAGGCCAGGGCCATGTGTCCGAGGACGGGGCGCTCCGGGTCATCACCTCCACCGACGGCGATACGTGGACGTCGGCTGCTTTGATTACGTCGGAGACGGCGGACCTGCGGGATGCCCAAATCTGCATTACGCCCGACAACAAGCTCATGCTCACCGGTGCGGCGGCCCTGCACCAGCCGGCCGACGCCCGCCACCAGACCATGGCCTACTTTTCAGAAGATGGCCGCACCTGGACCGACGGCGTGCCCATTGGTGAAAAGGACCTCTGGCTCTGGCGGGTCACGTGGCACAAGGACGCGGCCTATGGCGTGGGCTACACCACGGGTGACAAATGGCCCCATCGTTTTGCCCGGCTCTACAGGAGCGAAGACGGCACAAACTTTGACATGCTGGTCGACACGCTCCGGGACGAGGAATATGCCAACGAAAGCCAGATCGTGTTCCTCGAAGACGACACGGCCTACTGCCTCCTCCGGCGCGATGAGAAAGCGCCCAAGAGCACCCAGGGATTGTTCGGCACGGCCCAGCCCCCCTACACCGACTGGACCTGGAACGACGTGGGCATGAAAATCGGTGGTCCGGCCATGATGCAGCTTCCCGACGGACGGCTGGTGGCGGCGGTGCGGCTCTACGACGCGCCGGTGCGGACGGCCCTGTGTTGGGTAGACCC
>JAUIMA010000577.1 GCA_030432675.1 Candidatus Hydrogenedentota bacterium
TTCGAACTCCTCCATCTCATGGGCAATGCCGGGGATGTGGTTACAGATGCAGTGATTGCCCCCTTCCGCCAGCCAAAGGTCATAGGAACACACAAAAGAAAAGGACGTCCCCGCCTGAATCCGCTCATCGAGGGGCATGGTGTAAAACACGTTCTCACCGCCACCCGAATTACCCGCCAGACCAAGGCGATTCACATCCACCTCTTCCCGGGTCGTCAGGTAGTCGAGAGAACGGATCGAGTCCCACACGATGTACCCTTCGTTGGTCTGCCCCACCAACAGCGAACCATAACCCAAGGTATGACTGAAACCGGGAAGTCTCCGCTCCCCCTGTCCGATGGGATCATAGGCGAGGACGATAATGCCCTCTTTCACCATGCCCAACTGGCCCATCTGATAGAGGTCATAGTTTTTCGCATCCTCCATCGCGTGCCCCGGCACGACCACGACTGCTGGGGCTTTGGGTTCACGCTCCTTGGGAATATAGAGATTGGCGGTCACATAGAAATTCGGACGGCTCTCGCAGACGATATTCTCCACGAAATAGAAATCCCGCTCGGCCCGTCCGGTAACCCGGGCGTTCAGGGGCGTCTTCTCCGGCCACGGCGCCAGACCCAATCCATCCTGCAGCGCGTTGCGCAACGCAGGGGCGCGGGCCTCCCACTCCGCAAGGGACGCCGGATCCTTACGGGCAGAAAGGGCCTCACGGCTCGCATCAATATTGAAACGCAGGGGATCGGCATTGGGCGGCAACCCGTAGGGGTAGACCTGCCAGCGGCGTTGCTCCCCGATGGCGGCATCGGGTTCCAGCGCCAAGTCACGGGTCAGCAGGATGCTGTCCACCGATTCGTGGCCATCGGCCGCGTCGTGCACCTTCACCACCACCGTACCCGCCTTCAGAGCAACCTCACCCGCCTTCTGCCAGGACCACAAACGCTCGCTCCCGGTGTGGGTGGGTGGAAAGGTAGTCTCTCCCACCTGAAGGGCATAGGCGCGGTTGGAATTCTCCGACGTATAGCCCCGGGTCCAGACTGCGTAGGTCCCCTCTTCGGAAATTTTCGCCCGGCCATCCATGGTGGACTCAGCGATAGCAGGGTCCGTCGCGTTCGAGGTACGAAAACCCGAGCCGAGAAAACCGGAAATATTCGTTTGTTTTTGCCAAGGGCCTTTAAAGTCCTCGACTTCGAGTTGGATAAACTCCCCGTGGGTGGCTGAAGAAAGCCCCAACCCGACCGCGAGCATGCCCGCCGCAATTGCACTACGAAATAACATGGAATTCCTTTCAATTGGTTCGTATGTCTCGCAATATACCCCCTGGTCGATATCCGACTCAACCGGCACAGCGACGGCTCCACAGCATACTATCGCTCTACCTTACGTCGCCGACACAGCCCGTGAGAACGCCACGATCTGGCGGACGACGTCTTCGCGCTCGTCGGTAATGTGAAGCAACTCGTGGTATTCCTTCCCCTCGGAAAGCTGGGCGATGAGGGGAAATATCGGCTTGGTATGGGTCCAATAGACCGTTCCGAAGAATATCATGGGACTCGCATGCCCAAAGGTCTTGTAGTGATTCTGGGTGGCATCCTGGAAAATCTCCTGGATGGTGCCGGCGCTCCCCGGAGAGAAAACAACGCCGTTGCGCGCTATCGCGAGAAGCCCCTCTTCCCGCACACTGTTCGCGAAATATTTCGCAATGTGCAGGGCGAAACAGGTCGGGGGCTCATGACCATAGAGCCACGTGGGTACGCCAAGGCTGTCACAACGTGTGCGGGAAGTAACCGGATATTTCTCCATAACCTCAAAGGCCGCATCAAGCCACGCATCCTGAGGCACATAGGTTGGGGCCTTGGCCAGGGTTCCCACCGCATCCTGCAATTCGCTATCGGGACGCTCGGCGAACCAGGCACCCAAGTGGGTGGCCTCCATGGCACCGGGTCCCCCACCACTGGCCGGCAGAAAGCCCTGATGAACGAGGTCGCGAGCGAGGCGGGCCACTTCCAGATACATGGGGTTATCGCGGCCCATGTTGTGCCCTCCCATGATAGCGACGACTTTTTTCCCTACCAGATACTCCTGGAGCGCATCCGAAATGGCATGGTCGTGCAGGCGACGCGCGAGGGTAATACGAACGTCCATATTATCGTCTTTGCCTTCATCGACATACTGCTGATAGGTCCCACCATCCACCGTGTTGGCATAAGTCTCCGGGCGGCCTCGCTCATAGCCCCCCAACAACTCCTCGGGCGTATAGAGCTGGGCACGAAAGGGATTGAAGGGCAAGCCCGGCAACTTCGGAAAGACCAGTGGCGCGTCAAAGAGGGGCTGAACTTCTGGCGTCAGCGTACACCCAAGCAACAAGTTATCTCGAAGCGTCACACCCTTCAGTAACGATTCCAAACCGGAAAAGTCTACTGCCTGAAAGGCGACGCCCGTAAGATCGCTGCTGATTTTCAAGTGGAGTCGAAGTTCCTCGATGCTCTCTATTTCAATTCTTCCGGGCATATCACATTCCTGTCTGGTCGGATGATGGCGGTCCCTGACTTCGGCCGGGTGTCGGTGCGGTGGTGCTCCATCTTTTCTGATTGGGTCATCCGGTTGCAACCCGCGACGATGCGGGTTTGCAACGCAATGCTTCCGTACCCTACGGTGTAACGAGAAAAGCGGCCGTATACTGCGCTCGGGAGCCACGGCACGCCACCGACAGCTAGTCGCAGGAGAAGGATTTTGGGTAAGAAAAAGAAGAAAGAAAAAGAACGGGCCCGTGCCGCGTTAAACGCGGAAAAGTCATCCACCGGGGAACTGTCCGGTATCAGCAACAAGGACTACGAGCGGGCCCTTCGATCACTCCAGATTGAACTCGTCAAACTTCAGGAATGGATCAAGGCGCGGGGCCTGAAGGTGGTAGTCCTCTTCGAGGGGCGGGATGCCGCCGGAAAAGGGGGCGCAATAAAACGAATCACCCAATGCCTCAATCCCCGGGTCTGCCGGGTGGTTGCGCTGGGAACCCCGACTGAGCGGGAGAAAAGTCAGTGGTACTTCCAGCGCTATGTCCCCCATCTTCCCGCTGCCGGTGAAATGGTGCTCTTTGACCGAAGCTGGTACAACCGCGCCGGCGTGGAACGGGTGATGGGCTTTTGCACGCAGGAGGAACTGAAAGAGTTTTACCGATCGTGCCCGGAGTTCGAGCGGATGCTGGTGCGCTCTGGAATAGTTTTGATCAAGTATTGGTTCTCGGTAGATGATGCCATTCAGGAAGAGCGCTTTCGGGCACGCCTGAAAGACCCCACCAAACGTTGGAAGCTCAGCCCAATGGATCTCGCATCGCGGTCCAAGTGGGTGGAATACTCCCGGGCCAAAGATGATATGTTCAACTACACCGACATCAAGCAGGCCCCGTGGTTTGTGGTGAATGCCGACGTAAAGAAGTGTGCCCGACTGAATTGCATCGCACACCTGCTGAGTCAGGTGCCCTACGAAGATCTGACCCCGGATGCGATTGAATTGGAACCACGGGTGCTCGACACGAGTTATGTCCGACCACCAATTACCGATCAGACCTTCGTGCCGGAAATCTACTAGTCTTTCGTTGGACAGACCGTCGCAATGGCTTCCCGCAATTGCATGGCCGTCACCGGTTTCTCCAGATAGACTTTTATCACGTCTTGATTACGCTCAATCTCTTCATTAAACGTCGCGCCGTATCCCGAACACAGAATAACCGGTACGTCGTCTCGCACGCTCTTAAGCTGTTGGGCCAGCTCAATGCCATTCATCTCGGGCATGCTGAGGTCCGTGATGACCACATCAACGTCCGCTGGATTTTCCCGAAAGGCGCTCACGGCCGCCACGCTGTCGCAATAACCCACCACTTCATAACCAAAACACGTC
>JAUIMA010000032.1 GCA_030432675.1 Candidatus Hydrogenedentota bacterium
GGAGGATGGCGTTGTTCACCACGATACCCCCGAGCATGATGCAGCCGATATAGGACTGGACATTGAGGGTGGTGTCGGTGAGGAAGAGGGTGAGGAGGACACCAATGGCGGCCATGGGCACGGCGCACATGACGATAATGGGGTCGCGGAGGGATTCGTATTGGCAGGCGAGGACCATGTACACCAGCAGAATCGCGAGGAGCATGGAGATGAGGAGTTCGTGGAAGGCTTTCTGTTGTTCTTCAAAGTTACCGGCCACGAGGAGGTCATAACCCGAGGGGCGCGCAATCCGGTCGAGGGCTTGTTGCACATCGCGGGCAACGGAGCCCAGATCGCGTCCGACGACGTTGGCGGATACGGTGGCGATGCGCTGCTGTCCCTTTCGCTCGATTTCGGTGGGGCCTCGGCCGGCGGTGGTGGTGACCAGGTTTCGAAGGGCGACCCGTTCGCCCCCGGGGGCGGTGAGGGTCACGTCGAGGACTTCGTTGATGCTGAGGTGTTCGGCGTCGCGAAACTGCACTAAGATGCGGTAGGAATTGCCTTCGCTGCGGAATTCCCCGGCCTGGGTTCCCGCGAAGGCCGTCTCGATGGCCTCGGCCACGTCGCGGACGGTGAAGCCCAGATCGGCGGCTTTCTCGCGGTTGACGGTCAGTTCCTGCTGGGGGATGCCGTCATCGCGGCTGGAATTAATATCGATGATGCCGGGGACGGATTCGAGCTCTTCCACCACGCGGTTGGCGAGTACGTCCAGGGTTTCTATCTCAAAGCCACGAATTTCGACGGTGAGTCCTTCATCGCCGCCGAGTATGCGGTCGAGGAGGAATTGTCCCTGGGGGGCGGTCACACGGACTTCCATACCGGCAATTTGCCCTTCCAATCGCTTACGGAGGTCGTCAGCGATTTCGGTGTTGGAACGGGTGCGGTCCTTGGCGGGCACGAGGGAGATACGGATGCTGGCCTCGCCACCTTCCTCGGCGCTGGCACCGGAAGCGACGGCTTCGGGCACGGCGGGATAGACGATGGATTCCATTTTGAGGGTCTGCTGGTTGACGATGTCGAGTTTCATGCCCACTTCCATCTCACCGGAAATGCGCACTTCGCCCTCATCACTGGGCGGGAGGAATTCGGTGCCGATGAAGGGCAGCAGTAAGAGAGAGCCGCCGAGTGTCGCCAGCGCGGCCAGGATAGCGGCCGCGCGATGACGCAACACGAGGTGCAGGAGGTCGCGGTAGGTGGTGTCGAGGCCGCGGAGGGCCCGTTCGCTCGCGTCGGAGAGGGCGCCGATCCAGCTTGCCTGGGCCTCATGTTTCTGATGGAGCTCTTCGGGCGACTCCACGAGTTTGGAGGAGAGGAGGGGTACCAGACTGAGAGACACAAAGAGGGAGCAAATCAGGGAGAAGACGATGACATAGGCCAGCTCCTGAAAGAGGATGCCCGAAACGCCCTGGATAAATATGAGGGGGAGGAAGATGACGAGGGTGGTGATGGTGCTCGCGATAATCGCGGGGGCTACTTCACTGGCACCGCGGACGGCGGCGTCAATCTTGTTTTCATGGAGTTCATCCCGGCGGCGGAAAATGTTCTCCAAGACCACGATGGAGTTGTCCACCATCATACCCACACCGAGGGCGAGGCCACCGAGGGTCATGAGATTGACCGTGAGCCCGCCAAAGAAAATGAGCGAAAAGGTGGCGATGATGGAGATGGGGATGGCAAGGGAAATGACGATGGTGCTGCGGAAATTGCGCAGGAAGAAGAGGAGCACGAAGACGGCGAGAATACCGCCATACATGACCGAGCGGGCCACGTTGTTGATGGAGCGTTCGATAAAGTTGCCCTGGTTGATAACGGGCACGACCTCGATCTGGGGAAAGGCGGCGTTGACGGCTTTCACCTCTTCCAGGACGGCGTGGGCCACTTCCACCGTGTTGGCTCCGGCCTGTTTACGGATCGCGACGCGGATGCCCCGTTTCCCGTTGATGCGCTCGACTTCCGATTCCTTTTCGAAGGTGTCGAGCACTTCACCGATTTGTCCGATGGTGACGGGCGCGCCATTTTGCATGGCCACCACGGTCTGACGGATTTGCTCCACGTCTTCATATTGGGCCGGCGCGCGGAGGGTGACTTCATAGCGTCCGTCTTCGATTTTACCGGCGGGCAAGTCGAGGTTGGCATTTCGGACGGCGTCGAGAATCTGGTTGAGGGGCACGTCAAGGGCATTGATTTTGGCGGGGTCGAGGGCGATACGGATTTCGCGGTTGAAGCCGCCCCAGAGATCGACCTGGGCCACACCGGGCACCCGGCCAAAACGGTAGCGGAGTTGGTCTTCGATAAAGGTGGTGAGCTCTACGGGATCCAAGTCGCCCAATACCCCCAGCAGCACGACCGGAAAGCTCGCAATATCAAACTTGCGGACCCGGGGGCGGGTGATGCCGTCGGGCATTTCATTGATTTCGTCATCGATGCGGCCCTGCACGTCGAGGGCAGCCGTGTCGATATCCGTGCCCCAGGCAAAGGTGACGCTGACTTCGCTGGAACCTTCGCGGGAGGAGGAGCTGAGTTCTTCCACGCCGGGCACGGTGGCGATGATTTCCTCGAGAATCTGGGTGATGCGTTGTTCCATCACCTCGGGACTGGCGCCTTCATAGGAAGTGCGCACCGACAGGGTGGGCATCTCGATATCGGGTAAGAGGTCGATGCGCACCCGACTGAGGGAAACGGCGCCGAGGAGCACGACAATCAGGGCGACCATGGTGGTTAGAACAGGACGTCGTACGCTGAATCGGGGCAGGTTCATGCGCCGGACTCCCCATCACCCTGATCGGAGATGGTGATGGCCGAGCCGTCATCGAGGAGTTGCTGTCCCAGGGTGACGACCCTTCCGGTCAGCCCTTCGCCCATGACCTGGGTGCGCTCCCCTTCGCGGAGGCCGAGTGTGACGGGGTGCCAGGTGACCTTATTTCCCGCGTCATTCACCACGAAGACGCCGGACTGGTCGGAGCGATTGGCAATGGCGGCTTCGGGAACAATGGTGGCATCTTCCACGCGGGCAAGCTCCAGCGTTACGCGGATGAACATGCCGGGCTTGAGCCGCTGCGCGGGGTTTTCGATGCGTAACTCCACCCGTGCCTGGCGGGATTCCTGTCGGAAGATGGGGGAGATGCGTACCACCCGGCCAGTGAAGGTTTCCTCCGGAAAGGCATCGGTGGTGAGGGTGGCGGATTGGTCGACCGCGATACGGCCATAGTCCCGCTCGGTGACGAAGATGGTGCCGGTGATGGGCGAGAGCTCGACGATGGAGAAGAGGGGCGCGTTGGGCGAAACGGTGTCGCCTTCATCCACGAAGCGCTCCGCCACGACCCGGTCGCCCGGCCCTTCGGTCCATTCGGCGTTGATTTTGGTGTAGGCCAGGCGAATGCGTGCAGACTCGAGCGAGGACTCGGCGCGCTGCATCTGTGCCCGGGCGACTTCAAGTTTGGCCTGGCCCGCAAGCTGGGCGGTCTTGGCCGAGTCAAACTGCGACTCGGAGGCAACGCCCTCACTGCGGAGACGTTCGATGCGGTCGAGTTCGCGGACTGCAATGGTCAGGGTGCTGTTGGCTTCGGCGAGGGTAGCCTTGGCCACGGCGAGATCGGCTTCGGCCTGGGCCACGGCCTGCACATACTCCCGGTCATCGAGCTCGGCCACGAGTTGTCCGCGGGTGACCGTGTCGGCCAGATCGACGGTGAGCTTTTCGATACGGCCGCTGATTTTCGGGGCGACCACAAACTCTGCCGTTGCTTCCAACGTGCCGCTGAAGGTGCGGTGGTAGGCAATGGGCCCTTGCTCAATAGGGGCCACTTCCACGGGGGCAACTCGGTCTTCCTTGGCGCCGGTTTCCTCTTCCGGCAGGTTGACGATCTTGGCGTAGATCAGCCATCCAATGCCGACTGCGAGCACGAGGAAGAAGAGGGTGAGAAAAAGGCGGCCTCCCTTGGAGGTCGACGGGGGTGGGGTCGCTTTTTTGGGTGCGTTGGATTCCAACTTAGAACTCCGATGGGTATAGCGGGGGTGTCTGCCACTACGAATAATTGCCTGACGCTGGGGTCATCTGCCGAGCTTCCAGTCTACACCGTTGGAGGGGGGCGGTGCCAGTGCCGAAGACATTTTGTTCTGGTTGTAAAGCATTTGTTACGTGAGCTGTCTGTGCGCATCTGGTGAGGCAAACGGTTGGCTTTGGGATAGGGCGGCTTGCGGTATTGGTGGGGCCTCCTCTAAGATCCGCTTAGCTCTTGGGGAACCTCACGACGACGAAGTTGGGGGCGTGGGGTCTTGTTGCACCTGCCCAGGAGTCCCACGCAGAAAAGGATCTCTTTCTATGATGAACGTTGCCTTCTACGACGCCCGGCCCTACGACCACGAATATTTTAAGGAGACGGCGGACGACGGGGCGTTGGCGCTGCAGTTCTATGACTTTCGGCTTTCGTCGGACACCGCCATGAGTGCGGCGGGGGCCGAGGCGGTGTGCGTGTTTGTCAACGACCGGCTTGATGCGGCGTGTCTTGAAAAGATTCGCGACCTGGGGGTGCGTCTGGTGGCCTTCCGTTGTGCCGGCTTTAACAATCTTGATATGGAGGCCGCAAAGGCGTTGGGGCTGACGGTGGTCCGTGTGCCCGCGTATTCGCCCTATGCCGTGGCAGAGCATACGGTGGCTCTCCTGATGACCCTCAACCGAAAAATTCACCGGGCCTTCAATCGGGTGCGGGAACATAACTTTTCGCTGAGCGGACTCGTGGGTTTCGACCTTCACGGGAAAACGGTGGGTATCGTGGGGACGGGAAAGATTGGGCGGATAGCGGCCCAGATCTTTCACGGATTTGGCACGAGACTACTGGTTTCGGATGCCTACCCCGATGAGGATTGGGCCAAGGGGTTGGGGGCGCAATACACCGACGTGGAGAACTTGCTGCGGGAGAGTGATATTGTCAGCCTTCACCTGCCGCTTACACCCGAGTCCCGTTATCTGCTTAATGCCGAGACCTTCGCGTTGATGAAGCCCACTGCCTATCTTATCAACACGAGCCGGGGTAAGCTGGTGGAGACGGCGGCGCTGATTCAGGCGATCAAGTCGGGGGCCATCGGCGGCGTGGCGCTGGATGTCTACGAAGAGGAAGAGAAAGTTTTCTTTGACGACCATTCGTCGGAGATTCTGTATGACGATGAGCTGTCACGGCTACTGAGCTTTCCCAATGTGCTCATCACATCGCACCAGGCCTTCCTGACCCACGAAGCCCTTTCAGAGATCGCCCGTCTCACGTCGGAAAACTTGCACCACTGCGCCAAGGGGACCGCGTATGTCGCGGGCTCCGTGTTGGTGGAGGGGGGGCGCAAACTAGTCCCGTAACGTTTTAGTGAAGAATTAGTAGAATTCATAGCAAGTTTTTCATTTAACCTTGTAAATTGTCCATGGTGTGGATAAAATACAAGGATGATTGAGCGTCGAGTAGAGAAAAAAGTGCGTGATGCACTACAGAGGCAGGCCGCTGTGGCGTTGGTGGGGCCACGTCAGGTGGGCAAGACCACCTTGGCCCACACCATTGCAGAAGGCACAGAATCGATTTATCTGGACCTGGAGTCACGCAGGGATCGCGAGAAGCTTTCGGACCCCGCGTTCTTTCTCAATCAATTTGATGATCGCCTCGTAATTTTGGATGAAATACACCGGGTCCCCGAGCTGTTTCATGAACTTCGTGGACTCATTGACGCGGGGCGGCGTTCGGGCAAACGCACGGGACGCTTCCTCTTGCTGGGTTCCGCCGCGCTCGATCTGCTACGTCAGACCGGCGAGAGCCTCGCCGGACGTATCGCCTATGTTGATCAGGGGCCTTTCGACATACTGGAGATAAGCGAGGGCGATGTCACGCAAACGCGGCTGTGGGTTCGGGGTGGATTTCCAGACAGCTATCTCGCACGAGACGACGATGAGAGCCTGGCACTACGCCGTGACTTCATACGCACTTACCTTGAGCGTGATGTGCCCCTGTTTGGCCCCCGTATTCCGGCGGAAACTCTGGGCCGGATGTGGACCATGCTTGCGCACAATCAGGGGACCTTGCTCAATGCGTCCCGATTGGGGACCAGCCTGGCCATAAGCGCACAGACTGTTACGCGGTACATTGACTTACTTTGTAATTTGCTTTTAGTGCGGCGTCTTGAGCCATGGCACGGCAATTTGGGAAAGCGGCTGGTCAAGTCGCCCAAGACGTATGTCCGCGACAGCGGACTTTTGCACGCGCTGCTCGGCATCGGGGACTTCAACGAACTGGCTGGCCATCCGATCGTGGGCACGAGTTGGGAAGGTTTTGTAATAGAAAACCTGCTTGCTGTCGCCCCCGAACGGACCCATGCCAGTTTCTATCGCACGGCAGCGGGTGCCGAGGTTGACCTGGTCTTGGAATTTCCCAGTGGCAAACGATGGGCTATCGAAGTCAAACTGGGGACCAGTCCTAAATGCGAGCGTGGCTTCTATCGTGCGCTGGAAGACCTGAAGCCTGAGAGGGCCTTTGTGGTGTACTCCGGCGAGGACCGCTATCCCATGGCGGAGGGGATTGAGGGGATTGGACTGCGGGAGATGGCGAAGGTGTTGAACGAGGAGAGTTCATAGACCGGGGCTGTCCCGGGCGTGGTATTGAAAGCGGCCTGCATGGCACGAATGAAAGGGGTTAAATGGAAACCACGACCGAGAAAATTGAACGCTTCAAGGGGGAAACCGAAGGCCATCTTGACAGAATATCGAGTATGGGTGATTCTCAGAAGTGCCATTCTCAGGAGTGGCTAAGATATCGGATGATCTTATATTGTTCATTGCTTGATTCTCTTTCAAAGGTAGCTTGTCGAGACAAGAATGCTGGAGTTAGATTCCGGATTCAGAGACTCATCGAAGAGCACTCACAGTGGGAAGAATCAGCGCGTATAAGTTTACTTCACTTGGCAAAGGCAACTTCAAAAATCTCAGGCACCGAGTTTGAGCCGCTTAGGCGATGGGCCTACAGAGAAATTAACTCTTCATTGCCGCGAGATGCTCCGGATAATTTTTGCGGCCTAGAGCGAGACTTATCATGTGATCCTTCGATAGAGCAGGTTCTGAAGCTATGGCCCACGGGGAATGATGGTGTCCCGCTAGCGTTAGGAAACTATCGTCTTGAGAAATTCACACATGCGTCTATGTTCTATTGTTTTCGAAACAAAATGGTGCACGAGTTTCGAATGCCCGGAGGCGGTTCGCACCTGTTCGCGGGAAAAACTCCTTTTTATCAGCGAATCACGACCGCAGATGTGGAGCATACCCCAAGTGGTGTGAGGATGACTCCAAGTTTTTTAAGGTGGGAGCTTATTTACCCAGAAAAGTTTGTGAGTGCACTATGCCGAGGAATCCTTGGTAGTGTAACCGAGGCATTGCACGCGGAATCTCGGAGTCCCTACGACGAATTTATTGAAGGTGAGTATTGGATAGATGCGCTGAACGACGATTGAAATCGATACGCTTTCGAAGGCCTTAAGAATCGTGTACTTCACGATGTGAAAGAGTCCAGTGTGGGGCGGAGTATCGAACAGGACGTCCGCGATATTATACGCACGAACCCGTCAGGACTCGTTGATACTCGCCTTTTGGGGATCGCGCGGCACAACAGTTACTCGAATTCGCATTTTGCTGCGGGAGCTCCCACCGTTCTTTTCTGGGCCCCACGAAAAAGCCGACCGACCTCTTCGGTCGGCCGACTTGGGTGTGGATGTGCGATGTAGGGCGGCAATCTCATTCACTCAATCGTCGGCAACAACACCTTCTGTACGGCGAGATTTATCAGCGGCTCAATCTTGGGGTCGACCCAGAGCCAGGTGTGGTGGTCGTTGAAGTGGTCTTCCGTGGCGGCGGCGGAGGGGGTGTAGCCGGGGGCGCTTTCGCCGTAGCCTGCGGTCATGACCTGCGCGTCGGGGCGCATGCCCTGGGCGGTGAGTTGGTATTGGACGAAGGTCTCGGCGGGGAGGAGTAAGAACACCGCTTTACCGAGATCGAGGGCGCCTACGTCGATGGGGATGCCGGCCTCGCAGCGCATGCGCCAGCTCAGGCCCATGGCGGCGAGGTTGCGTATGAAGGTCTTCTTGCTTTCGTCACGCAGGGTGGCGTAGAGGTCTTCTTCGGTGAAGCCTTCGGAACTGCGGGGCGGTAGAAACAGCGGGGTCGTGCGGAAATCGGCCTGGGTGAGGGGGTGGCGCTCGGCGCTCTCAAAGGCGGATTTCATGCCGTCGTAGAGTTTTTTGGCGAGGATGGGGCGGTTCTCGGGGCTGCCGTCGTTGAACTTGCCCGCCGTCACGTCGCCGCTGCATCCGGAGAAGTAAATCTGCTGGACGCCGGGCATGTCTTTTTCGCGCATGGCGCGGGCCATACCGGGGAAGTCAGCGGTGACGAAGCCTTTGCCATAGTGGCTCATGGGGTGGGCCGAGTAGCTGCTGAGCACGGCGATGGGCGTGTCGCCATTCCAGAAACTCAGGCTGCGGAGCCAGGGGTCCACGAGGTCAATGGGGAGGGCCTGGAGCTTTTCCGGGCTGGCGCTGCCCCGTCCAAAATTGATGGTGCCGTCAGGGTGGACGGCGCGGCGGTTGGAGGTGACGTCTTTCACGATGGCGACGCCGGTGGCGTAATGGGTAACGGGCTGGGCGTGGGGAAGGGCATCCCGGAGTGCCTGGGCCGTCTTTTGCACGGCTTCCTCATGGAACTCGGGAAACATGAGGGCTTTTTCGAGGCCTACTTCGTCGAGGAGTTTCTGGGCGGTGAGGTCGGCCACAGGGGCATCGTGCTGGTGGATGGCGGAGAGCAATACATGTTGGGGCGTCGTGCCGGCCGCCTCGGCGATGACTTCCCGCCAGCGGTTGTAGGCGTCGTTGCGGATTTCGCACCAGTCGATGGAGAGGAGCACGACGGGCTGTTCGCCGCCGAGGAGAACCACGCCCTTGGCGAAGAGGGGGTCGACGATTTCCTTGGCGGGTTCAATGCCGCCGCCCATACCGGGGTGTCCGATGGGCTCGGTGACGTCGGCCGTGAAGGTGGCGAGTGTGAACTCGGCGTGGGCCGTGGTGGCCACAAGAAAGACGAGTGCCGCCGTCAATAGGTTCCTGGTAACTTTCATGTTTCAATCCTTCTCGTTACTAAACGAAATCATCCGTGAACCTGGTCTCCACAAACGAGACTATGGGGTGCCACCCTTACGGACGTGAGGTACGAACGGCCTTACGGGTGTTTTCGCGAGGGTTCACAGCATTCCGGGTATACCCGCACCCGTAAGCTCCCCCGTTTCACTCCTCCGCGTAAGGGTGGCACCCTCCCCGCTGGAGTGGGTGCCACCCGTTCAGAGTCTCTGATTACTCTGCGTTAACCACTTTCAACGTGACATTGTGCAACTTATCGCCCATGAGCTTCTTTGCACCATGGGGGCTATACACGGTGACCTGGCCGCTCACGTCGAAGAGGCCGTTGTCGCTGCTGTCTTCGAGGAACTGGACGGCGGGGCGGTTGGCCCAGTCGTAGACTTCGCAATCCTGGAAGAGCACACCGCCGAAACGCCCGGAAAGACCAGGGCGTCGGGCGTGGAGCAGGATGGGTACGCGGGGTCCGCCGTAATCGCGGAAGGTGGAGACCCAGGGGTTGGCAAAGGTGCAGTCGCGGAAATTGATGTCCACACTGTTGGCGGAGACATCAAAAATCTTCACGGCTTCTTTACCCGTGTTTTCCGTGGTGCAATTGATGAACTCGATGGTGCCCCGGGGGCCGTTGTCGTTGCAGGCACCGACGGAGAAGCCCGCCCAGCCTTCCTGATCCATATCGGTGAAATCGTCGAGGGTCATGCCGGGCTTGCCCATGCGAGCGACACAGTTCTCAAAGCGGATGCTGACCTCTTCGCTGTTGTGGTCGAGAGGCTTGAGGTAAACGAGTACCTGGTGTCCCGAATTGTTTTCGAAGACACTGTTTCGCACCACGCAATTTACCATGCGCTGGTCACGGCTGTCGGGCTCAAAATCGATCCCCGCCGTGGGGGCGGTGCCATGGGTGTTGGAGAAAACGCTGTTTTCAATGAGGAGATTCTGAGCGCTGATGACGCTCATGCCCTGACGGTGATGGTCATCGCAGACTACATTGCGGATGACCGTGTCTTCCGCCCAGCGCCGGGGTCCGCCGCCGTCGATATAGATGCCGTCGCCGCCGGAGCTTTCGACCCGTACGCCTTCCACGAGCACATTTTTGCAGCCCATGAGACGGATACCCATGCGCCATTCGGCGGGCACGTAGGGTGGCTTCTGGTAATCTTCTTTCCACATGCGGAGGGTGGCACCGTAGCCGATGATCTTGAGGTTTTCGGCACCGTGGGCGGAGAGGAGGGAGTCACCACCGCCGAGGAATTCACCGCGCTTAGCGAGGAGCAAGACGCCGGGTTCGAAGAACAACTCCAGGTCACTACGGAGGGTGAGGGGCCGGGTGATCCAGGTCTTGCCGACGAAGGGCACGACCACTTTCTTCGCGCCCGAGTCGATGGCGGCCTGGAGGATGTCGGTGGCGTCCTCTTCGTCAAAGCCCCACCACGCGGCATTGGCGAAATCCTTCGCGCCACTCTCGAGGGCCGCGATGGCTTCCGGGTTGGCGGCATTGCGTGCGCGCTTTCCGAAGTCTTCGATGGGGAGCAAATCAACGCGGCGCACGAAGAGTTCGGCGTACTCCGATTGAATCTGAATCTGTCCGCTGTCCGGCGTGGTGGCCGTGCTGGCGTTGACCTTGATGCCGTTCAGGTACGTGGTGATTTCACCGCCATCGACCGTGACTTCCAGGGTGTTCCATTCGCCGACGGGATTCTCCACATCGTGCTCACCGCGGAAACCGAGGGTGTCGGACCAATCGGGGGAGCGGCCCCACCAGTTAATACGTCCGCCGTTGATGGTGGCTTCCTGACCCTTTTCGCTGAAGACGTAGCTGCTGCCCTGTTTCTCTTTGGCCACCGTGGTCGTGAGCGAGTAGGCGTCTGTGCCATCACCTACCACGATGAAGTCGCCCGTGCCGCCTTCGATCATCTGCACTTCAATCGAGTGTTTCCAGATGCCATTGTAGCCCCCATCTTCGCCGACAGAGTGGACCAGCAGGCCGCTGTCGAGGGTTTTGTTTTCGCGGGGCGGCCAGGCTTTTTCGCCCCACTTGAATTCCAACACGATCTTATAGCGGTCGAAAGAATCGTGGGTCGTGATGCAGCCGAGGTGTTGTCCGGTGATGTGAATCATGCCATCTTTCACCGAGAAGACTTTGTCGGGGTCATTGTTGGCACCGAATTCTTTCAGGTAGACATAGAAATTGCTCAGGTCTTTCCCATTGAAGAGTTTGATGGGTTCGGTGACCTGTCGGATTTCTGCGGCCTGCACGAGGGTGCTGATGCCGAGAAGTCCGGCCAGAAGACTGGCGCGTATCATCGTGGGGTAATGCATTGTGTCCTATTCCTCATCCTTGCGTTTCTGCCTCCCGATCCGTGGAGGCAACAGCCTTTGATTATGCGTTTTGCAGCCAGAGGGGGCAAGTACTATTTTAAAGTCGTGTTTGGGGTACATGGGCGGCGTGTTTGGCGCAGGATGACGAGGAAGACAAGGAAAGTGGTTTGTGCTACTATGGCGACCTTGATACAACCGTTTGTGTCGTCACGAATTTCTCTGTGTCTTGGTCCCGCCTGTATTCCATACAAGGTGGACTCGTGCCATGACAGGCGAATCGTGATACGTACTGGAAGTCTTGTCGGTCTGAGGAAAGTAGTTTATGTTTGTACGATTCGTGTTTGGCGTGGGGATTGTTGCGGGGTTGCTGGCCCCCGTTGTGGCTGAAGAGACGCCCGCCACGGGGTTGGCGTCAATCACGGTGCCTGATGGCTTTACCGTGGAGTCGGCCATCACGCCCGGTCTGTCGTCCTATCCGATGTTTCTGGAATTGGACGAAGGGGGCAATCTCTACACGGCCGAGTCGACGGGGGCCGATGGCAAAGCCAAAGACCACATCGAACACCCGACCTATATGATCCTGCGCCTGAGCGACAGTGACAACGACGGCATTTACGACACGAAGACGGTGTTCGCCGACGCCCTTTCCTTTCCCATGGGCGTCTTGTGGCACCAGGGCTCGGTCTACGTGGCGTCGCCGCCCGATTTTATTCGCCTCAAAGACACGACGGGTGACGGCGTGGCCGATGAGCGGGAAGTGCTGCTCACCGGATGGAACATGTTTAACTCCGCCAGTCTGCACGGCCCCTTTCTCGGCCCCGATGGTTGGCTCTATCTGACCCATGGTCGTCACGGTTACGATATCACCAGTAAAGAGGGCGTTCACTTTGAGGGCCTCGCCTCGCGCATCTGGCGCTGTCGACCTGACGGCACCCAGCTTGAGCGGGTTGCCGGTGGTGCCTTCGACAACCCGATTGAAATTGCCTTCACGGATGCGGGTGAAACGCTGGGTACCATGACCTATTTCCGCGATCCCGCCCAGGGGCAGCGTGATGCGTTGATGCACTGGGTTGAAGGCGGCGTGTTTCCCAAGCCGGGTGCGAGCACATCGGAGTTCGTGCGCTCGGGTCCGTTGATGCCGACCATGACCAAGTTTGCCCGAATCGCCCCGGCCGGTCTCATGCGATACCAGGGCGTGCAATGGGGGGAAGAATTTACCGACAACCTCTTCAGTGCCCAGTTCAATCCCCATCGGGTGCAGCGTCACCTGTTGATTCGGGAAGGCGCGACCTTCCGCACGGAAGACAGCGATTTCCTTACCTCCTCCCACCCTGATTTTCACCCGACCGACGTGATGCAGGATGCCGATGGCAGCTTGCTGGTTTGTGACACGGGCGGTTGGTATGTCGATGCCTGTCCCGTTTCCCGGATTTCCAAACCCGAGTCCGTCGGTGGCATCTATCGGATTCGCAAGACCGATACGTCGGGCGTGGAAGATGCGTGGGCCAAAGGCGTCGATTTCTCGGGCCGTTCCGTAGAGGCCCTGATTCCCCTGTTGGCCGATGAACGCCCCCAGGCCCAGCGACAGGCCATCAGCCAGCTCTTGCAGCGGGGTGATGATGCCCTGGCACCCTTACGCGATGCCGTAGAGAATAATACGTCCGCCGATGTACGGCGCAATGCCTGCTGGATTCTCGGCCAATTGGGCGGGGAAGAAGGGCGTGCCGGCGTGCGCAGTGCGCTGAACGATGCCCATTTTGAAGTGCGCGTTGCGGCGGCGCGGATGTGTGGCATGGAAGGGGACCGTCAGGCCATTCCTGCGCTGAGTGCCTTGCTCTTCGACCCGGAAGCGGCGGTGCGTCGTCAGGCGGCCACCAGTATTGGGCGACTCAATGGCATTGAAGCGGCCTACATGCTCTACATGGCCGCCGCCTACGCGGTGGACCCCCACGAAGCCCACGCCATCGTGTACGCCGCCATTCAGTTGAAGATGGATAAGGTGGCGCGTCTGGTTTTGAACCACACCCACCCCTCCGTACGTCGGGCGGCAGCTATCAGTCTGGACCAGATGGAAGGGGATCACCTGACGGTGGATGACGTGTTGCCCCTGTTGGCTTCGGAAGACGAAAGCCTCCGCGAGACAGGGCTCTGGATTGCGTCGCGTCACACGGACTGGTCCGAAGCGCTCCTGGCCCAGATGATGGGTCGTTTTACCCAAGATGGTTTTGAAGTGGAAGACGCCGATGGCCTGCGGGAAATTCTGTTGGCTTACTCCGGTTCGGCGGAGGCCCAGTCCCAGATAGCGGCCCTCCTGGTGGACGATGCGCTCGACGTTCCGCGGCGCGGTTTCCTGCTGGACATCGTGGAAAAGGCCCCCCTCGATAAATTGCCGGACGCCTGGGCAGCGACCTTGGGTACCTTGCTGGCCGAAGGGCCCGACGCCCTTCGTTGGCCCGCAGTCGCTCTGGTTCAAAGCCGTGGACTTGCGCAACACGATGCCCTGCTCATGCAGCAGGCCGCCGATGGCAACCTGGACCTCGCGTATCGACTTCAGGCCCTCGCAGCCATTGCGAGTCGCCTGGAAGTGCTGGACGACGCATCGGCCGCGCTCGTGGTCGAAGTGTTGAAGAATAAAGACAGCGCCCCGGCCCTTCGTCAGACGGCGGGACGTATCTGCGCGGCGGCACCGCTCAGCGAAACGACGCTCCTGGCCCTGGCCAACGAAGTAATTCCCCAGGCGGACGTCTTGACCTTGCCGGCCCTCTTGCGCGCCTTCGCCGGGAAAGAATCCGAAGGGGTTGGACAGGCCCTGGTCGCCGGATTGAAGAGTCCCGCGATACCGCCTCATATGCTCAGCCCCACGACCCTCGAGCCCGTGCTGGCCGGCTTCCCCGACGGCGTGAAAACCGCAGCCGAGCCCCTCATGGCCCAACAGAAAGCGGAAGAGGGAGCCCGGGTCGCCAAGTTGCTCGAACTGGAGCCCGTGGTCACTTCGGGTGATGTGGGCCGTGGTCGTCGCATCTTCTTTGGCGACAAAGTGGCCTGCTACACGTGCCACGCCATCGGCGACGAAGGCGGGAATCTCGGTCCTGATCTCACGACCGTAGGCCTGATTCGTTCGGGACATGATCTCGTGGAGTCCGTGCTTTTCCCGAGTGCTAGCCTCGTGCAGGATTTCGAGACCTACGTGATCGAGACCGAGTGGGAAACCTTTGATGGGGTGATTGCCCGTCAGGATGCCGACAGCATCACCTTGCGCACCGGCGTGGGCGAAGAATCCCACATCAACCGGGATGAGATTGTCTCCATGACCCTCACGCCCATCTCCAAAATGCCCGAAGGACTGGACACAGCCCTGACCCGGGAAGAGTTGGTGGACCTGCTGACCTTCCTCATGTCGCTGAATAATGACGCTTGGCTGATTCCGGGGGGGCGGGAAGAGTAAGGGAAACACTCCTTACGATCTACTTGTTGGCTCTGTGGACAAGGTGGACGTTGTGGACCTGGTGGACTCTTAATTCAATCCACCTCGCCTACCCTGTCCACGTTGTCCACATTTTTGTTTGATGGTGGCAGGGATCCCCGTTTTTTCGCCGTAGGTTGGGCAGTTGGCGCGTCAATCTAACGGTAGCTCCAACTGTTTTTCGAGCAGTATGTCGAGCATGCCCTGGTAGTTGTTAAGGAACTGACGAGTGACTGAAAAATGCTCTGTTTCTTCGTAGGCCACTTCATGGATGCCCGACTCATCCAGCTTCAGGATTTTGGCTCGCGGGTAAGCAAGCAGTATCGGTGAGTGGGTCGCGATAATAAACTGAGAGTCTCGCTGCACCAAATCATGGATTGCGGTCAATGCGGCCATCTGGCGATTCGGCGAGAGTGCGGCTTCGGGCTCGTCCATAATATATAACCCATTGCCACGAAACTTCTTGGTCAAGGTTGTAAAGAAAAGTTCGCCATGAGAACGATTGTGCATGGAGGTTCCGCCATAGGCGTCAAGATAGTACCCTTCCAGCTCCACATCCATATAAGTGGAAACGCTATAGAGACTTTCTGCACGAAGGAAATAGCTGTCACTTGGGCGGCTTGCCCCGCGTATGGGCCGTAGATGGCTACGAAGTGCTGATACGGTGCTGGCGCTCTCAGAGCGCATATTTCGTGTGCCACCTTCTTGGGAGAATCCCAGCATGACCGCGATCGCTTCGACGAGAGTCGATTTTCCCGAACCATTTTCCCCAACAATAAATGTCACGTCTGGATGAAAAGCCATAGAGGAGAAGTCTCGAATGGAAGGGATATTAAAGGGGTATTGATTCCGGTCGATCTCCGAATTGTTCTTCAGCTGCACTTCTTTGAGGTAAGGTTTGGTCGACAACAACGTTCTGCTCCCCATTGGCCATGCTACGCTGCCTGTTCTTCCGTTAAATTTTTCGGAACACGATGTACTGAAACAATCCCCAACCCCTATCACGGAATCCCAGCCGGTCAATGCAATTCACCAGACCCTCCGGCCCCGCAGGGAATGCCAGAAACTTTTGATGGGCTACCACATCGAAAGCATCCCCTGCGAGGGCGGCCGTCTCTGCGAAGTTGAGAAACTTATGGGGGCCTTCGGGGAGTTTTAATTTCAGTCGCTCCAACAGGTCCAAGAGCCATTCCACATCGCCGTTGGGCGTGATGGAGAGAAAAAGTCCGCCGGGTTTCAGAATTCGGGAGACCTCCGATACCAATGCCTTCGGGGCGGGCACGTGTTCGAGGACGTTGATGGTGTAGACGCCGTCGAAGCTCCCCGATGCGTAGGGAAGTTGTTGGCCATCGGCGGTAACGCGGGGCGCATCCGCAGCGGCGTTGCGCGCGGCGAGCATGGGGAAAGACATGTCACAGGCGACGGCAAAGGGCGCATTGAGCACGGCGAGGGTGGGACTGGATCCCGCGCCGAGTTCCAATACGTGGGTGCAATCCGCAAGGGCGCGGCGTACGAGGGATTCGTAGGCCCGTTTGCAGGCGGGATTGGCCTTGTCGTCATAGCTCTGGGCCAATTCTGCGTAGTGGGCCTTGACGGTATCGGTATTGTGTTCGGTGGTCATATATTAAAACCTGTGCGGGGTCTTCACAGGCAGGAATGCCTGAGTCCCTGTCATTCTTCAATGTGTTTGGCGCACTCAAAGGCTTTCAAGATATGGCCCGACTGGGTGCGGTCCTCGGGGTAGAGGAAGGTGGAATCCAGGAGGCGGAGGCCCTCTAAGGGTGCCTTGTGATCGGGCATCATTTTCAGGAATCCCGTGGGGCAGATGGCCTGGGCGTAGGGCGTGCGTGCCACGTGACTTGCAAGCAGGTCATCGTCGGTCAGTTTGGGATTCATGCGCTTGATACCCTCCCAGGATTCCTTTACGGCTTCGTCATCGGTCATCTTGTAGCGGGCCGTATCGGTGGCCACGTAGTAGGGTACGTAAACGATGTGAAAGTCGTGTTCTTCCATGGGATTCAGGTTGGTGTATTCGATGATGCCGTTGAAGGGGATGCGCTCGTCGTGCACGTTGTACCAGAAATGTTTGGAGACCGCCTTCTTCAGCTTGAAGGAAACACACACGACGCCAATGTAGTCAATCCGATCTAACTGAGCGGCATACTCCTCGTAACCGGCGGGGAGCAGCTTCGAAAGGACTGTCAGGGGTACGGTGGATACGACGCGGTCGCAGTGGTAGTTCTCGTGCCCGTCAAAACGAAGGCCCGAGACGTGGCCGTCTTCCGCCAGGATCTGGGTGACCGGCTGCTCCGCATGGACCCGAACGCCATCCTCTGCCAGGCGCTCACGAAGGCCATCGAGGAGTCGCTTGGTGCCGCCGTTCAGATAGCCCATGCGTCCCTTACACTTGGCCACGCGATGAATGCGGTGCCACACCCAGGCGGCGGATATCTTGTCGTGGAAGTCCCCAAACTTCAATTCGAGGAGGGGTTCCCAGATGACCTTGTAGGCCTGCTCGCCGAGGCGGTCGATGAGCCAGGGTTTGGCGGTGAGCTCGTCTAATTGCACCCACTCTTTCCGGGAGCGGGCCTCCAATGCAAAGAGCCCCAGGCGAATGCGTTGGGCGAAGGGGATGCCGGGAAAAAGCAGGAGATCGAGGGGGGTGAAAAAGTTGTAGGGTTTCCCGGCGTAATAAAAGCCGGTGGACGCCTTCTTAAAGCGCAGGTGCTCTGAGAGACGGAGTTCCTGGCAGAGGCGAAAGTAGCCAATGTCGGTGGTGCAGAGGAAGTGGTAAAAGTGCTCGATATCGATGCCGTCGAAATCGAAGGTGGCAATCAGTCCGCCGAGATCGGCTTCTCGCTGGAAGAGATCGACTTCGTGCCCGGCCTTACGCAAGGCCAGCGCCGTGCTGAGACCGGCAATGCCGGCACCAATGATTCCTACGCGCATGCTATGGGCTCTCTTCCGCTATCGTTCGCCGGACTCCCCCTGGGGGATGGCAGGCCGTTTCTTCCCTGAGTCAGGAACAGCATACAGGGCGTAGTCTTCTTCGGCAAGTAAGCGGTCCAGGTTGAGGGACCAGCTTGCTGGGGTGATGACGTGGGTGAAGCCGTATCGTTGCGCCAATGTGCGCCATTCTTCCGTCGAGCGGCCCTGCCAGAGGATGTCTCGGGCGAGGGGAAAGGCGTCTTTCTGGTCGTCCCGGGTGAAGCCGTAGCCATAGAGGTCGCGATAGAGGGTGTCGATGGCAGGACCAATCTCGGGGAGGTAGCTGATGAGGGAGGGCGTGGCCGCCTCCGCGAGGACAGGGATGCCGGTTTTGGCCTGCAGCAGGATGTTGTCGGGCGATGCAAGCAGCAGGGGCGTTTCGGTGGTGTCCAGTTGGGCGGCAATCCGGGACTCGAAAGCACTGACGGGGAGGGTGATGGACTTCCGGTGCAATTCGGTCACCATCCACGGGACTCCCAGCAGGAGGACGAGGACCGGTACAAACAGGATGGGGTGGAAAAACACGGGTTCCCGACGGGCGTTTCGGGTGATCAGATAGCTGCACACGAGCCCCAGGAAGAGGCATGCCGCGCCAAAGCGGTGATAACACGCCAGGGCCACGATGGCGGCGAGCACAAGATAGAAATGCTGCTGACGGTCCTTCCGCCGTGTGGGGGTCAGGGCCAGGAGGGTGGCACCATAGAGTCCGAAGGCGACCCAGGCACCGTCGTGAAAATAGGAAGTCGCCATGGTGGGCGGGAGGTGGGGTATCCAGAAGCTCCGGCTCAGGAGCACCGTCGTGGCGATACCCGTAATCCACCAGCCGCGGATGGGCCAGCGGACGATGAGCACGGCGCACATGACGGCGAGCGTTAGGGATGGCATGTGATTTATGAGGCGGTAGGGCATCCAGGCGATAAGCAGGAAGGGGATGTCGGCCCCTTTCCAGGCGTGGATGGCCATGGTGCACCAGACGGCCAGTGCGATACTTCCGGCATAGACCGTAATCCAGGTGCAACAGCGGCGGATGGTCGCATCCCGGCCAAAGCGGGCACCGAGTCCACCGAGGAGGAGGGTGCCGATGAGGATAACGTGTCCGTTTCCCGGTGGGAACTGGCGGTGGGGATCATGGTCTGCCGTGTAGCCCTGCCAGACGGCTTTCGCGTCCCCCGAGATTGCGAAGGGGCCTTCCGTGGCGGGGGACACGATGAAGGGGCGCTGGATGACGAAGAAGAGGGCAGTGATGGCCAGACCGATGAGGAGCATGGTCAACAGGACCTTGAAAGGGGGCAGGGGTGTGGGGTCATTCCGGTGCTTCTGTAATTGAAGATAGCCAAGCCAGGCCGCGTAAGCCACCATCGTGGCGACCAGGGGCGGCCATTGTCCAATGTGGATGGCCGGTATCAGCCCCAATAAAAACCAGGCGCTGCGATGGGCGCGCATCAACAGGGCACCCAGCGCCAGAAGCACCACGCCCCCCCCGATGTGTCCGTTGGAGTAAAGGGCTGGCCAGACCATGGTGGGATAGCTGCCATCGAATTCGAGGAGGAGGCCCTGCAATAGCAGCACGGCGGTGAGTAAGCCTGCGAGGACCGACCGGGCGATCGTGGTGGTGATGACATAGACGGGCAACAGGGTGGCGAGCAGAAAGAGGACGTTGCGTATGCCGCAGAAGAGGAGGGGGCCCATACCGCATTTGAGCGCAAGGCCTGCGAGCCCGGTTTGGAGACTGAAGGCGTTGTGAACATAGACAACCAGGGGATGCCCCGGGGGATAGGTGACCTGTCCCGCCAGAATCTGAGCATGTTCGTAGCTCTCATCCCAGCGAACGCCCCGGGCGATGACCGCTATCACGGCGAAGAGGATACACGTCACGATACCGGCCCAGAACAGGCCACGGGGTACGGGTGTGTTTACGAGGTCGTCAGGCCGCAACCGGAGCGCTCCTTCCAAGGGAATCGTATTTAGTTTATAGCGCCGGGGTGCCCGACTGCTGTTGCCGCGTACGGGTAGAGATGAGTCCGACTTGTCCAAACTTCACGCCCATGTGGCGGGCGATGATTTCGCACTTGGCCCGGAGGATGAGGAAGACATTGCCGTCGAATTCATCGATGGTCTCATAATTTCCCTGTCCCTTGCCGATAATGACGTTAGCGGCGGCCATGCGGTCGAGGAAGGACTGGGGCACCTGCTCCAGCGGCGAGCCGATAAAGGCACCGCCGTTGTCGATAACCTCACAGACCGACGTGAGGCCTACGAGTTCGGCATCGGCCCGCACCACATCATTTAACATGGGGGCCCCTTTGACCACGGCCGTCACCGTGGTGAGTTTTTGCAGCTCTTCAATCAGGAGCTTGTCGAAGACAATTTCACCTGCATTGTCGAGGAGATAGAGGAGGTCATTGCAGTCCTCCAGCGCGGCCTTAAGCACGTCGGTGTGATCGACCGAAAAGCGCTCCTGGAGCACCTCTTCAATCACCTTTTCGATGTCAATTTCTTCGCTGTCGAGGATGCCCAGGTCGATCACATTACCGGCTGCGGCAAGATGGAGGGCGGTTACGAGGGGATCGTTACTCTCCTCGATACGGCTTCGCATGGCGTCTTCCAGGGAAAGGGCCATGTCATTCTGTGCCCGTTTCAGCGCTTCGTAGGGATCCTTCTTGCCCGAGTGCTTTGCGGCCAGCTGGTAGGCGGTCATGGAAAGGGCCGCCGGCGAATCGTCCGTGTCCATTTGGGGAATCCGGGCGAGCGTTTCATCCAGTATCTTCCGCTGCGTGGCCTTATCATCGGTGGCGATTCGGGCGGCGCGGAGGGCCTGTTTGGCGACACATTCGAGACAGTCTAAGGTGGCTTTCATACCAGAACTTTCAGGGGTGTTGGGTGGTGTGAGGGGCGACCGCTTCGCCCGCAGCAGGAACGGGCGGTATTATACCCCGTTGGACATGACCGAATATATTCTGTTCTAATCGGTATCTTAGTTACTGACCCGTTCTCCGCCGCGCTTGCTGGCAAGCACGCCCCGTGAGAACTTATTTTTTACGTAGTAAAAGGGACACTATCATGGGTGGCTTTTTAGAAGGTGCCACAGCGCTCATGGACAATACCATGTCCATCGTGGGCTGGAGTTTTTTCGGACTGGCGATCCTTATCGGCCTCGGGCTGGACATGGTGGGCTTGTTTGGCAACTGGATTATTCTTGGCGCGTGCGTCATCGCCTGGGTGGCAACGGGATTCGAGCATTTCGGCATCTGGGGTCTGATTTTTATGACGGGCTTTGCCGTATTGGGCGAAGTGCTCGAGACGGCCTTCGCGGGCTACGGTGCGAAGAAGTTTGGTGGTAGCAAGGGAAGCATTGTGGCGGCGCTGGTCGGCTGTATTCTGGGTGCCATAGCGGGTACAGCGATTCCCATTCTCGTGATCGGTAATCTGATCGGAGCCTGTTTGGGGGCCTTTCTCGGGGCCGGGCTCTATGAATACATCAAAATGGAAAAGAAAGCCGGAGAAGCCGCCTGGACTGGGTTTGGTGCCGCGCTGGGTAAAGTGGGCGGGCTTTTCGCCAAGCTTTTCTGCGGTTTCGCCATGCTCGTGGTGATATTTTTCAGCTTCTGAATGGCCGGGCCACGTCGTTCCCTGCACGATGGCCACCATGCCGTCGGGCCTTCGCGACAGATGAAACGAACAAGGATTCC
>JAUIMA010000578.1 GCA_030432675.1 Candidatus Hydrogenedentota bacterium
TCGGACTGTGCTCCGCGCTGCCGCGATGTAGGGCGGTAGCTGGATTTCCGTGTAGGTCCGCAGTGGTGCCTGACAATATCCGAACTGTTGATTGAGGAGAGCGCGTTGGTTCTGGAATGGGACGGCTGGATAACCATTGGTGTTATTCTGTCGGTATTCGTCATATTGGTGCGGGGCTGGGCTCCCTCTGATATGGTTATGGTTGCGGGCGCGGTTTTCCTCGGTGTTGCGGGCGTAATCGACGTGAAAACCGTTTTCGGCGGCATGGTGAACCCTGGCGTACTCGCCATTGGCGCGCTGTTTGTCGTGGCGGCTGCCATGCGCGAGACGGGGGTAATCGATGTCGTCGGGGCACGGCTTCTGGGCTCTGCACGCACGGAAGGTGCCGCACTTCGGCGGCTGGCAGTCTCCGTCGTTCCCTTGTCGGCCTTTCTCAACAATACCCCCGTCGTGGCCATGCTGGTGCCTATGCTTTCCAACTGGTCGCGTAAGAACCAGGTTGCCCCTTCGAAACTCCTCATACCACTTTCCTATATGGCCATCTTGGGCGGCACCTGCACCCTTATTGGTACCAGCACGACCATCGTGGTGAACGGACTGATGAAGGAGCAATTCGAGCACTTCACGGCGCTGGGTCAGGGGAACTTTGCCGACGGTCTCCGACGCATCGAAATGTTTGAAATCAGCATGCTGGGCCTTCCGTTCGCCCTTATTGGCGTAGTTTACTTATTGACCATTGGGCGACGTCTTTTGCCTGAGCGCTCAGATTTGCTGAAGGAGAGCAGCAGCGGCTCCCGAGACTATCTCGTGGACATGCGGCTCGAGCCTTCCTGCCGTCTGGTGGGAGACACCATCGAAGTGGCCGGACTGCGCCATCTACCCGGACTCTTCCTCGTGGAAATCGTGCGTAAGGGCAAAGGTATCACGCCCGTGCGTCCTGACGAAGTGCTTCATGCCGATGACGTGCTTACCTTCACGGGGGTGCTGTCCACCATCGTAGATTTGGAACGAATACCCGGGTTGGTGCCCACGGCCGACGCAGGGTACGAAGCCGAAGCGCCGCGGGCCCGCGATAAAGCCCTGAGTGAAGCAGTCATATCCGACCGCTCACCCGTTATCGGGAAAACCGTACGTGACGCCGAGTTTCGGGCCCTCTACAACGCGGCCATTGTCGCCGTGCACCGGGGCGGGCAGCGCATTCGTGGACGGGTCGGGGACATCGTGTTACAAGCCGGTGACACCCTCTTGCTCCAGGCGGATCCCCACTTTATTCGTGCCCACCGCTATAGCCGGGACTTTTTCCTGGTGGGCGGTGTGGAAGAGGCCCGTGCGGTCCGAAACGACAAGGCCTTTATCGCCTTGGGCTTGCTGCTGGTCTTGATTGGACTCATGAGTTTCGGTCCTCTGCTGGGGCTGGATATAGCCCTTGCGGCGGCACTCATCGCGGGGCTGATGGTGTTGACCCAGTGCATTTCTCCCGCCGTCGCCCGTGAATCCCTGGACCTGAGGACGCTTATGACCATTGGGGGGGCTATCGCGCTCGGCGAAGCCCTGAAACAGACCGGTGGTGCCGAGTACCTCGTGGCACAGTTTAATGTGGACTCGCCCTATGTGATGCTGGCCGCTATCTACATCATCACCAGCATCCTCACCGAATGCGTCACCACCAAGGGGGCAGCGGTCATTATGTTTCACATCGGGCTTGCTACGGCGGCTCAATTGGATGTGAGTCCTCGGCCCTTTGCGATAGCAGTAGTCTTTGCTGCAGCGGCGAGCTTCGTGACCCCCTTGGGATACCAGACGAATCTGATGGTCTATGGTCCGGGTGGGTACCGCTTTACGGACTACATTAAAACGGGCCTGCCGTTGAACCTGGTACTCACCACGATCGGAATCATTGCGATCCCGTTTATATGGCCCTTTTAATCGCGGTGGATTCTTCTGGTGTGGGATAGGCGTCCCGCCTGTCATGTCGTGACGTGAACCGTGAATTGGCCGGGACCTTTGGGCTGTCGTTTTGAAGAGGGGAACGGCCCCGACGTCCGAGGGGTGTTTATTCTGCGGAAAATCTTTCTCGCCAACGGGAGGGTGTCAGTGCCGCTCCATTTACCGCGTCGGGGAGTCCCCGCCAGCGGTTATTCTTCGGCCTGTTTCCGGCATTGCACAATCAATTCGGCGCCGGCAATGTGACGGTGTGCCTCGATCGTCAGGCCCCGCTCACTCAGTGCAGCGCGCAACTGGTCCAAGTCGTAGTGGGTCACATGTTCCCGGGTGTAGGGGTAGGGCACGATCCGATGATACAGGCCCTCAATGAGTGGCCACTGCCATCCGCCATAATCGGGCGTGCCGAGTACCAGGCATCCGCCGGGCATCAGTACGCGTGCCAATTCGTCCAGCAAGGGCACCCCAGCTTCTTCAATATGCTCAATTAGCTGAGAACATACCAAGGTGGCCACGGTGGCATCGGCAAAGGGCAAGTGACACCCATCTCCCTGGACCAGCGGATACCCACTTCGTCGCATAAAGCGGAGTTTTTGCCCATTCAGGTCGAGGCCGATACTACCTTCGGGCAGCTTGGTCAGCAAGGTCGAGCTACCACAGCCCAGGTCCACACACGGAACTTCGGTCGCGGCGAGGTCCAGGATATGGCCGGCCCGTTTCCGGTGCCACCAGCGTTGGAGGGGGATGCGGCTGTGACAGGCCCGCCAATCGTAGTCAGGGAAATCGCAGGCATTTCGGATACGCCACATCTGATAGAAAAGCCGACAATAATCGATGCCAAACTGGATGATGCGGGCGTTGGAGCGACCTTCTTCCCGGGGTTCATAGTGAAAAGGGATCTCTGCCACGTGGCCACCGCGGGCCATAATTTTCAGTAGGAGTTCGACCAAAAAAACAAAGGTCGTAAAGCGAATTTCCAGCCCTTCAAAGACTTTCCGATTGTAGAGGCGATAGCCACTCGATAGGTCCAGTACCGTGAGGGACAGTCCGAAGCGAAAGAAGGCGTTGAGAATCTTGCTCAGTAAGAGGCGAAAAAAAGGCTGGTCGGCGCCTCCTCCTTCGACATAGCGCGAGGCGATGACCAGATCGCCCTTGTCCCGGGCCGCCCAAAGGTCCTGGATAAATTTGGTGGGGTGAGAGAGGTCGGCATCCATGGTAATCATATAGTCGCCGTGGGCCGCGTGTGCTCCCGTCAGGATAGCATGGCCGTAGCCTCGGCCCTTCTCGCGCAAATAGCGGGCACCGTGAGAGGCCACAATATCCGGGGTTCCATCGTCGGAATTGGCATCCACCACCAATACTTCGGTGCCAACTTCCAATCCGGCCAAGGCCTCCTGAAGCGAAGGGAGGAGCAACTCCAGGTTGGCCCCTTCGTTCTTTGCTGGAATGACTACCGACAGTGCAATCCGCTGTGTACTATCGCTTCGCGTCATGGTGCTCCCTCCAGGCGCAGCACGTGCCGCACAGCCCGTTTATACGTCATTGGTCCCATAGATCGGCTAGTCCAGCGTGAGGGCGGGGGTGGGTTTCTCCCGCATGGCGAGCAGGGCCCCGATGTAAACGGCAATGGCGAGAAGGTAGAGAGACTGGTACCCGAACATCATGGCGTTATATTCCAGCAACCCGCCGCACATGGCACCGAATACATTGGCTGCCAGGCCCCCGGCTACGCTGACGTCGGTGCGGAGCAGGCCAGCAAAGAGGATACCGGAAAAGAGCATGGGAAGGGTGAGAATCGTGATGGCCACTATCTTTCCGACCACGTCAGATTGGAAGCCCCAGAACATGGCGACCACATAGCCCACCAGGATGGAGATCATCAGCAGACCACCGGGAATCCAGAGTTTCTTTGGTTTGGCAAGGGCCACGATAAAGTTGGCCACCAAG
>JAUIMA010000579.1 GCA_030432675.1 Candidatus Hydrogenedentota bacterium
TCAATGAGCCAACCCGACTTTGGGAGTATGTGTCCTATTGGGCCGCGCGGAAGCCCGACGCGGAAGCCTTGGTTTTCGAAGATGTCCGCATGACCTGGGCCGAATTTGATGCAGAAGTAGACAAGACCGCCCGGGCCTTCCTCGCCGCCGGTGTTGAAAAGGGAGACCGCATAGCCATGGTGTCCATGGGACGCCCGGAGTTTATGACTTCCTTCATGGCGGCCTCGAAGATTGGTGCCACCTGGTTGGGGCTTTCTCCGAAATTTACCGTCGACGAATTGCGCTATATCATTGGCCACTCTCAGCCCCGGATTCTTTTAACCTTGCGGGAATATATGGGGGTGGATCTGGTGGAGACGGGCGAAATCTTTGCCCAGGAGTTTCCCTGCATCGAGAAGGTGCTGGTCATTGGCGAGCCCCACGCGGGAACCGAGCCGTATCATGACTTCGTGGACCAGGCCCCCTCCGCGACACCGGAAGCGGAAGCCCACTATGAGCGCGTGATTGGAAGCGATGAAGCACTGCTCATGTACACCTCGGGTTCCACAGGAAAACCCAAAGGCGTCTTACAGTCGCACCATGCCATTATCGAAAATATTCGGGCCGAACTGGACTACTTCGGCATTGGCGAAGATGGCCGTCTGTTGCTTCACTTCCCCATCAATCACGTGGCCGCTGATGTGGAGATCGGGTATGGCGCTATCATGGGGGGGAGCACGTTGGTATTCATGGACCGCTTCGATCCTCAGGCATCGCTGGAAGTCATCGAGCGGGAAAAAATTACGATGGTCGGTCAGGTGCCGGTCATGTTCCTGATGCAGTTGCAGGCGCCCAAGTTTAAGACGATGGACTGGAGCCACGTGAAGTACTTCGTCTGGGGTGGTGCAGGCGTGCCGACACTGGTGCTGGATGTCCTTCGGCAGATTGCGTCGAAGACTGGTGCGAAACTCCTGACGGGCTACGGCTCCACCGAGTTGTGCGGCTTTGTAACCTATACCTCGGCCGACGATACGCTGGAGCAGATGAGTCGCTCAGTGGGGCGCGTGGTGCCGCCTTTCGAGATGAAGATTGTGGATGATGCCCGTAAGGAAGTGCCCCAGGGAACCTTGGGTGAGCTGGCTTTTCGCGGGCCGTGCGTCATGAAAGGGTACTTAAACGACCCGAAGAATACCCGAAACGTGCTGGATAGCGAGGGCTGGTATTACACCAGCGACCTGGGCCATGTGGATGAAGACGGGTATATTTATCTGTCGGGCCGCAGCTCTGAAATGTATAAGACCGGGGGCGAGAACGTGTTTCCCCGCGAAGTGGAAGAGGTGTTGGAGAGCCACCCGGCGGTGCTATTCGCGGCGGTTATCGGGGTGGCCGACGAGCTCTATCAAGAGGTGGGCCATGGCTTCGTCATGCTCAAGCCGGGCCAGACCGTGGATGCCGAAACCTTGCGCGCCCATTGTAAGGAACATCTCGCAAATTTCAAGGTGCCCAAAAAATATACCATCAAGCCCGAATTGGCGTTGCTGCCGAACGGTAAGGTAAATAAGGTAGCCCTCCGAAAATCACTGGATTCCTAGTTTTTTCGGGCAGGCGGCCATGAAATGCCGGGGTGTACGGGTACAACGCACGTGCGACTACCCGTCACCTCGGCATCTTTTTGTCTGGCACACGTGTGACCGGATTTGCGCCCGGGTTTAGACACTGTGATACGGTATGTCCATGATTGATGACCTCCTCCAACCCGTGCCGCCCCACCTTCAAAACGAATACATGCGCCTCCTGCAGCGGGTGCCCTTCTACCTGCAAAACCTCTGCATGGTGGGGAAGAGCGGCCCGGCCCTGGGTTATCTGCTCAAGAAGCGTGCCGGTCTTCGCGCAAGTGGCGTAGTTCTCGAACCTCCCGCCTTGCCGATGGCCGAGAAGATGCTCGACGCCGCTTACCTTCTCCAGCGCGATGGGGCGGACATTCCCTTCCAGACGTTTGATGGCCTGTTTCTCTCTAATCTCAGCGCAGCGTCCCATTCTATGCTGGCAACTTTTGAGCGGATAGCGCCCCACCTCGCGACCACCTGTCACGTATTCGCTTTTTTTGCGTCTCCCGAAGGAGCCGAGGGCACGGAGCGATTGCGTAGCACCCTGATGACGCGACTCGCCACACTCGGCTTTCAGGGGACCGGTCAGTGGAGTGTGGACCTGGACGGTCACCCTGTCGGGTGTCTCTGCATGGCGGTCTCTACCGACTACGACCCCATCGCCCATGCACAAGCGGTCTTAGCCGAGGGGATGCCAGATCGGGCCTATGAATTAATTGAGACCGTCCCCCGTGACGAGGCCGTACCCTTTGAGCGACGGGCCCAGCTGCATTGGGAGCGCCTCTGTATACTCACCGTCTGGCTCGAAGACGACCCCGATTTGGAACCCACGGTCCGACTGATGGCAGCCCAGGAAAGTTTTTACTTTGTGGTCTTTGCCTTACCGCATGAATCCGCCGCCTATCAGGCCATGGCCCGTTGTTGGTATGCCATGGGTGACGAAGACATGGCCCGTCGGCTCCTGCGCTCCATACAACACGTTGCGCCGCAGCCATCGGTGCAAGCCGTGTTGGATCATTCGGATGCGAATTTCCAGCCGACCACGACCGCGCGCCGGGACGTGACGGAGTGGGAAGGGGAGCTTCCCCTACGGGTACTCTTCCTCATGAATCCCCGTCCTCACTACGGCATTGACGTGCTCTTCGATGGCCTGTGTGCCGTGCTGGGCGATGAGCAGGTGGTGGATTATCCGTATAAGCCCTGGCTGCACGGCGATGACACCGCGCAACTCGCCCACTACCCGTGCCGATTCCAACGTAAGGGGCGTGCGCTGCCTATCGAGGAAATACTCTCGGAACTGGTGGCAGGCCGTTTCGACCTGATTCTCTATGCCGATATTGAGGGGGATCTGGAGCGCGCGGAGATGGTGGCCATCATGCAACACGCCGGGGCGTGTCCTGTTGCGGTTGTTGACGGTCTCGATGAGTTCAGCGACTTTCGGGGCCGTGTCAGTGAGCACTTGAAGGTTAACCGATTCGCCGCGTACTTCAAGCGAGAGAAACTGCGTGGGGTGAATTACGGGCCAGACACGTATCCATTGCCCTTCGCCTATGATGGCAATAAGGCTTTGACGGACTGGGAGGCGGCGCGTTCCCATCCCTTTTTCTGGGCGGGGCACCGCATGTTTGGCAAGCGTCGTCTCTATCTCGAAGCGGTGGAGTCCCACTTTGGATGGGATCTTAACGCTACCTACGCGCCGGAAGCCTACATCGACCGGATTCGCGACTCCCGAGTGGGACTGAACTGCTTTGGGATGGGCTTTGACACGGTGCGCTTCTGGGAGCTGCCCGCCCATGGGTGCATGCTGCTGAGTGAGCGTCTTCCCATTGAGATTCCATTCCCGTTTGAAGAGGGCAGGCACGCGGCCTATTTCGACGACTTGCCGGGGCTCCTCGAACAGACGGCCTATTTCGAAGCCCACCCCCAGGAGGCGGCCACCATCGCCCAGGCGGGCCATGCCCACTTTCTGGCCCACCACACCAACGAAGCGCGGGCCCGCCAACTGTTGGGGTGGCTGCGTCCCAAATTGATACCATCCCCCGTGTAATTAAGCACCGACACGCCAATATATGGTATAACCGGAGTAGAAGTAATCCTTTACACGGAATGAGGAATTAAGAATAGTGCGAAAGTCATTCCACTGCCTCGTGGCGACGGTGGCGGTCAGTTGCTTGCTGTCCATGGGGGGGGCAGTGGCCGATAGCCCGTCGCGTGAAAAGCCCACCCGGACCCCGTTGAGCGGTACGCCGTGGACACCTACCGGCGCGGCACCCCAGCCCAAGGTCATCTATGGCGCG
>JAUIMA010000580.1 GCA_030432675.1 Candidatus Hydrogenedentota bacterium
ACGCGTCTGTTCTGATTCGTCCAACCACGTGGCCAACTGTTGGGCGCACTTTGTGTGCTCGCCGTGGGGGAGGAGGGCCAGGGCGCTGTCATCCGGGAGGGTAACACTGTTGTCCGTGTCCCGCTCGTAGGCCTCAATGGCGTCACTCAGGGGCACGACGGTGTCGTCGTAGTAAAAGCCCAATTCCAATTCATTATTTCGTCGGTATCGACATATGCGCACGGGATACTCCTCAGGGTTTCGATATCGCTATATAGGGTCTGTTGCTTGTGTTCGTCAGGGAGAAGTCTCCCAGACGGAGTTCCGATCCACCTGCGAGGCCAGCAAAACGGACCGCATCGTCACTGCCCAGCCGGAGGAGACTTACATCGCCATCGGTTTGGAGCGTTGTGCGGTGGGGCGTTTGAACCCTGCTGACACCCATTTGGTCGGGATCACGGAGCACAACGATATCATATTCACCCCCGGCGTGTTTAATCGCCAGGGCCACATGGTTGTCCGACAGGGGGGCGCCGTCCTGGTCGCTCAGGGACAGGCGGGTAACCGAGAAGGTGGCCTCGCTCCCGGCATGGGGTTCATAGACGGAGACAAAGGTGGATGTGAGGGCCTCGCCCGCCCGGTCGATGACGAGTCTCGGTATCCATCGGGATTCGGTGCCGTCGTAGCCCCCCATGGCGATCCAGGCTTCCGAGGTGCCGCCCTGGGCCCCCATGGTCAGGTCCGTGTAGGTCATTCCCCCCGCCGGGGCGTTTTCTGGAAGGAGGCCATAGAGGTCATTGAAGGCCCACGTTCCCCGCCATCCGGGCTGGGCTTCGGGGTCGAGCGCCATATGGCGGATTTGCGTTTCGTGGCCGAAGTCCGGTGCCGACGTAGTGGAAATCCCTTCGGTCCAAAGGGTCCCGAAATGACTCTGTACAAATTTCGTATGCCGTTGGCCACCGGCCACCCGAAACACGTCGATGACATAGAAGCGCGTTTCGTCCACATCGATAAGCAGGGCGGTCCGTTCGTAGCGTTGGTCCCGGTTCATGTTTGCACCCCGTGCCCGGATGCCCTGCAAGGGCGCTTCGGTGAGCCAGAGCGTGGTTTCTCCGGCGCCGCTCGACTGATCCTGCCCGTCCACCACGACTGTATTGTGGGCGGCGGTCCGGCCATACCAACGGCCCTTGGGTGACTGCCATCCGCCAAACTGGACCGCCGGGTAGCCCATTTCGGGAAGAAGATCAAGGCCATGGGCGAAGAGGCCGAGATTCATGCCATCGCGGTGGCTGTGGGCCCCATGGGAATCGTAGTCGAGCCACAGGGCGCGCCGGTTTGCGCCACTGCCCGAGCGGAGTATGGCGAGGTTCCAATCGGTCTTGTTGATGCTCTTCAGCGGGACCGCTGCACCGTGCTCCTCAATAACGGATGTCAGCCGTTTTTGAAATGCGGCGGGCTCGGTGCCAAAGAGGTCATAGGGGAGCCCATCGACCTTATGCCCATTCTCACGGTAAAGGGTCTGGGCAAAGGCCACATCTCCCGTGGCTTCATAGAGTGACCAGAGCAGGCCATAGGTCGAGGGTGTGAGTGGCCAGGCACCACCGCCGGGTTGGAGAAAGTTCATGCCCACGTAGCGGTCCAGGGGCTGCGCATAAGAACCCGTATCTCCGGATAGGGGGTAGTAGCGATCCAGGCAGAGGGTGTCGATATGGAAGCGGTAGGTATCGTGGATACGGGGCTGTCGAGCGAGCACTTCGGGCAGAAACGCGGGGTCCGCCTTGGAAAACTCCGCAAGGAATTGAGCGAGCGACTGGATGGTGAAAGCACTATAGTTGGCAAGTCCTTTTTCACCGGTCACCCCATCGACCGCAGTGGCCTTTTCCAGCATGGGGTCCAGGATGGCCCACAGGGCCTCGTCCGGTTCCTGCAGCGTTCGGGTGATTACTGCCTGGCATATTTCGGCCCGGGGATAGTTGGAGTGAATCTTCTTGGGATTGGCCAGGGCATCCCGGAGGATACGGCCCTCGATGTTGCGCTGGATGTGGGCCGCGTCGAGTTTCGGGTTGTCGAGCCCATAGCGTTTCGCCTGGGTGGCAAGAAACTGATGCAGGGCGGTGGCGTCGGCCAGGGCGGGAAACACCATGTCATAGGCCAGGGCCATTTCACGGGTCTCTTCACAGGCGTCATGCCACGTGGAGACATAGCCCGCCGTGCCTGGACCTTCATACATGATGCCCTGGGGCTGAAAATCGAAGGTGGGGTACAGGTCGGCCACCCGGTCGAGCAGGAGCAGGGCTTTGTGGGCGTAGACCGGGTCACCAGTCGCCACATAGGCGGCACTGAGTTTGCCAATGCCGCCCAACACGGCCTGTTTCCATTGTCCATAGATCAGATAGGCCGCGATGAAACGCCATTGCTCACCCTTCTCGTTGATATAACCATGGCCATCGTCTACGCCAAACTGATGGAGCGGGTCCTTGGGGTCGGGATGCTCCGCATTAAAAAGGAGACTCCGGTCGGCGCGGGATTCATCGAAGATGCCGTGATTGTCCAATCCCGAATCATAGTAGGCCTTAAAATCGTTCTTGGGGAACCACTCGCCGCTGGTGGGATCCTGAACTTTCCACGGGTGCCCCATGGCGTCCATTTTCCAGTTGTACATGGGGACCGGCTCACCGGTTACGGGGGAGTGCCCGTCCGACCAGACCATCCACGCCCGGGGTAAGGTGGCACCAAACATGAGTTGCCAGAGGGCCTCGTCGTCCATGTCACGCCACGGCGCGGCTGCCTGAACCACCCGCTCGCGAACGGGTGCGGCCCAGGCCCCGTCAGCCATGTTGTCATGGAGGCCATCGACTACGGAGGGGGGATAGAGGGCGCTACGTTGCTTAAGTAATTCCTGCGCCGAGAGGCTGCACGAAACCGTCAGCAGTAGTGAGAGGAAAGAGATGGTGGCATGAAAAGGCATAATGACCTCGCAGGTAAAAGGATGACAACCGCGCACGATTCGATGGATGCATTGGCCTTTGTTGTAGCATGATTGGCCGTCGATTTACACAATACATTTCCCAACCTGACTCCCAAAGCGTGAAGCCCTGTCGGAAAAGCACCGGGAAACAAAAAAGGCCGGAAAGCCGTCCGTGCGAGACCGACTCCGCGACCAGGTGTCTGATGTGATGGTGTGTGCGTTAACCGTCTACGGGCTGTTACCCGGCACGGCGTAGCTATACAGGTGGCTTCCGCTGCCGAAGTAAATGCGGCCGTCGTGGTAGTCACCACCCGGCCCGATGGGGACGGGGGACTCCGCCAGCATGGTGATGGCGTGGGTTTCGAGATTTACCTGCGCGACACCCTTGCGGAAGAGCATGTAAAGCGCACCGTCTGGGCCTGGGACGAAGACGCGGGGTCCCTGGTGAGAGATGGTTCTGCCCAGCGTCTCTTCCATATCGAATTGGAGCAGAATTTCTTTTGTCGCAGGGTCGAAGACGAAAAAGCGACGTTGATCGGCCACGCCATAGACGAGACCCGAATCCGTCGCGTAGAGGTCGGTGTAGTTGTTCACCTCCGGGAGAATGGGCGCGTGCCACGTGATGGCATGGGTGGCGAGATCCAGCAGGTAGAGTTCCGCCAGGGTGGCTTTTACTTCACCCCCCGTGCCCGCGCCCGTGGTGGTGCCCCCGACAATCAGGTTTCCCGGAAGGGCGGCGAGGCTCATTGTCGAGTGTTCGGGGATGAGCTCCGTGTGTTCCACGAGCGTGCGCTCACCGGACTCCCGATCCCAGAAGAGTAAGCCGCCGCCCGTATAGCCATAACCCGGCGTGCCTGCCAGAATGACGACCTTGCCATTGGGATGGGCGAGGAGATCGTGGGGACGGTGAATTGTGGGGGTTACGTCCGT
>JAUIMA010000581.1 GCA_030432675.1 Candidatus Hydrogenedentota bacterium
CGCAACGCCTGGATATCCTCTTTGCCGTGGAGATCAATATATTCCCGCCGCTCTCGCGCATCATAGGCTTTCTGCAACTCTCCCCGCAGGTACGCCACCCGCGCCTGGTGCTCATCTTTGTGCTCTTTCAACAGCCGAAGGGCTTCGCGCACGAGTTCACTGGCGTTGTTGTAATCGCCCGACTCCACACTCAGGCGGATAAACTCGGCTTGGGCATCGGTGATATTTACGTTTTGTGTTGGCATGATGGAATTATCTCAGTATTGGCAATCTTTGTCAATTTGGGCGACTGACAATGGAACAATGCCGCTTCGAACATTCAGTATGAATGGCGATTTTTGCCATTTCTTGCCATCCATGGTATTTTGGTCTTGTATGAAGACGCAAGAAAGGATTCCCTATGACCAGTAGTCTAAACCTGTCTCTCACCGATGAATTGCGTCGCTATGTCGATAGTCGCGCGGGCGATGGGGACGTCTATGCCACCCCGAGCGAGTATATTCGTGATCTTATTCGGCGCGACATGGAGGATTGGGCCATCGTCCGTGATGTTGCCCAAGGCTTGGCGGAAGCCCGCAGCGGTCAGTTCGCCGAAGAGAGCATCCTTGATATTCTCCACGAGGCGTAGGGGGCTAACGTGGCCAAGAAGAAGCCGTACCTGCTCACGGTGACCGCTCGTCGGCATTTGCGGGAAGCGAAAGCATGGTCTTTGCGCCGCTGGGGACCTAAGCTGACGGAAGCGTACTTCATTGAGCTTGACGAGGCGGCCAAGCGGCTTGCGAAAGATTACAAGACATTTCGGTCGCGCGAAGAGCTTGCCGGGGGAACGGGGCTGTTGCTTCATCCGATTCGCGAACATTACTTGGTCTATGAGCCGTTGGGCAAGGGCCAGGTCGCTATTGTTGCGGTGCTGCGTCAAACGCGCGATATCCCGGCTATACTGAGCTAGGGCCAATATCTCATTGGTCGCGAGTTGAACGCGTTGCGTGAGTCGTTAGAAAAGACCGAATAACCGCGTGCAGATGACAAATCTTGATTGCGTGCGTCCCCAAAGGACATCGCGCTATGCGGACTATAATCCGGCCTACGGCTAACGCGACCATCAGCAAATCGATGGGACCGACGGGTATAGCCAAGCGATTGTCGCTCGTCCTTTGGGTCCTTTCAGTCCTTTAGGTCCTTTGTCCTAACTCTTCGTCACCGTCTCATCCAGATTCAGCAAGATGGTCGCCAGCGTGGTCCAGGCGGCGAGCGCGGGCTCGTGTAAATCTTTCGGTACAGGCGCGCGACCCTGGTTAATCAGTTGGCGGGCGGCTTCCCCGTCCTCCAGGAATCCAGTGAACTCGTTGCCGAAGAGCTCCACCAACAGCGCGTGCTCCTCGGCGCGTGGCAAGCGAATCAGGCACTGTCGCAGGGCAAAGTCTACCTGTGTTTCCAGATTGTCCCCACCCTCGCGCAGGATGCGCTCCGCAAAGACCCGGGCCGCCTCGATGAACTGGGGGTCGTTCATGGTCGTGAGGGCCTGCAGGGGCGTATTGGTTCGGGGCCGTTCGGCGGTGCAGTATTCAAAGCCGGGTGTGTCGAAGGCCTGAAAGGTCGGGTAGGGCACGGAACGGCGGCGGTAGGTGTACATGCCACGGCGATAGAGGTCGGCTCCCGTGGTTTCCGGCCACAGGCCCGCACCATAGCCGGTCAGGGCCTTTTCTTCCCAGAGGCCGGGGGGTTGATAGGGGTGGACGCTTTCACCGCCGACGGTCCGTGTCAACAGGCCGCTGATGACCAGAGCATTGTCCCGGATCGTTTCGGCGTCCAGACGGAAGCGCGGTCCCCGTGCGAGCAACACATTGTCGGGGTCGCGGGTGTAGGCGTCGGGCCCCACATCGGTACGCTGTTGGTAGGTCGCGGAGGAAACTATCATGCGCAGGAGGCCCTTCACGTCCCATCCGCTTTCCACGAAGGTCACGGCGAGGTAATCGAGGAGCTCCGGGTGAGAGGGCGCCGCGCCCCGGGTGCCAAAGTCTTCCGGGGTGGAGACCAGGCCCCGGCCAAAGAGTTGTTGCCAGAGTTGGTTGACGGTGACCCGGGCTGTCAGGGGGTGGGCGGGGTCGACCAACCAATTGGCCAGGTCCAGTCGGGTCAGCGTGCCCTCGGCAGGGGTGTCGGGTGTCGGTAAGACGGCGGGCGTTCCCGGCAGCACCCGCTCGCCGGGCTGGAGGAAGTCTCCCCGTGCGAAGATGTGGGTTTCCCGGGGCTCATCCATCTCCGCCATGACCAGGGTGGTGACAATTTCCTTCTCTTTTTCTTCCAGATCTTTTTCCAGGCGCTCCAGTCGCGTGGGCGGGGCGTCTTTCGGTTTCTCTTCCGGTGTTTCCGTGCCCTCCGGTTCGGGGGGAAGGGTGGCCTTGAGGGAGGCGATGACCGAGCGGAGACCGTCCAGTTCGGCCTGCAAGGTCGCATTGGGCGGAAGCGCGATCAGGGGCGCACGGCTCTGGAAGGTACCGCCGCCGACTTCCGGGACGGTATTAAAGAAGGCGTAAAACTCATAGAACTCCTTCTGGGTGAAGGGGTCGTATTTGTGATCGTGGCACTGGGCGCAGGCCATCGTCGTGCCCATCCACGTGGTCATGGTGGCATCCACCCGATCCACGACCGACTTGGTCCGGAATTCCTCGGGGTCAATGCCGCCCTCTTCGTTCAGCATGGTGTTGCGGTGAAAGCCCGTGGCAATCCGCTGGTCTATCGTGGCATCGGGCAACAAGTCACCCGCAAGTTGCTCTCGCGTGAACTGGTCGAAGGGCATGTTCTGGTTGTAAGCGCGGATGACCCAGTCGCGGTAGGGCCACATGCTCCGCGGTGCGTCGATGTGATAACCGTTGCTGTCCGCATAGCGCGCCAGATCGAGCCAATAGCGGGCCCGGTGTTCGCCATAATGGGGGCTGGCGAAGAGACGGTCGAGCACCCACTCCAAGGCATCGCTGCGTTGGTCCGCCACAAAGGCGTCCGCCTCTTCCACCGTGGGCGGCAGGCCAATCACGTCGAAGTTGAGGCGGCGCAACAAGGTGTAACGGTCTGCCGGGGGGGAAGGGGCAAGCCCTTCTGCCTCGAGCCGTGCGAGGACGAAGCGGTCGATGTCATTCTGGGGCCAGTCGGTATGCTGGACCGCCGGCGCCGCCGGTTTCTCGGGGGCGATATAGGCCCAATGGGTTTCGTAGGCCGCGCCCTGGTTAATCCACGTGCGCAGGGATGCGATGTCGGTGGCGCTGAGGGCCTCGCCCTTGTCGGAAGGGGGCATGCGATCATCGGCGTCGGTGGTGGTGACACGGTGGATGAGTAAACTCGCCGAGGCGTCACCGGGGACGACCGCCGCCGCACCCGATTTCAGGGCGGCCCGTGCACCGTCTTCCGTGTCGAGGCGGAGACCCGCCTTCCGCGCGGCACCGTCCTGGCCGTGGCAGGCGAAACAATGCTCGGCCAGGATGGGACGGATGTCTTCGTTGAAAGACAACGGGGCATCGTTGCCTTGGCTCGGTTCGGCCATGCCGAATGCCAGCAGGGCGAGTCCCAGGGTAGTAGCATTCCACTTCATCGCGATAGGTTCCAGGGGTTGTTGCAACACCTAAGTGTAATGGAGGCGGGGGGACGGTGCAAGCGGGGACTGCACCGACGTGGTGTGCGGGGGGCAGGCGGGTGTTTGTCTTGGCGGTAAGCGGGGTGCGGCAGTAAGGATGTTTTATTTGACAGTCGGGGCCGTCCCCCTCCTGGAAGTGACGTTGCCGTAAACGAACACACCCACAAACATCCCCCGCTTTGCTCCTCCGCTTGAGGGTGGCACCCGGCCTCGCCTTTGAGAGGTGCCGTTGCCCTCTTCA
>JAUIMA010000582.1 GCA_030432675.1 Candidatus Hydrogenedentota bacterium
CAGCGAAAGCCGATCGTCATTGTCGCCATCGGCAGTATCAAAGGCATCGATGAGATCCTGCGCGAGCTCGGCCAGGGGCGTTTCTCCCTCGCCTTCACCTTCACCCTCGCCTTCTCCCTCGCCTTCACCTTCACCTTCGCCTTCTCCCTCGCCTTCACCACCGACGGCCGACATTTCGATCTCGGCTTCTTCGATGATGTTGTTCACCGTGACGTTACGACTGCGGGTTAAGAAACCGGACTTAGATGCCTGAACGACATAGGTCGAGTAGGCACTAACCGACATGTGACAGATTCCTTCGCGGGAAGACTTACCGACATTGCGGCCGTCAAACATAACATCGGCACCCGAAATCGGCGTGCGCCCATCGGCATCCATAACTGAAACAATTAAGGTCGTGGGGATCAGGTTCGAACCACCTGTACCCACTGCCACGAGCAGCAGATACGAAGTGCCTTCTCCACTAATACCCGAATCTTCGTTGCTGACCCGGAGATAGTATTGCTCCGAGGAACTGAACGTTTCCTGAAAGACCAGGTCTTCGCCATATTCGGCGCTGGTCACGGTCCGCACGGGCGTCGCGTTTTCGGAACCGTTCTCGAGAATATCTTCCGCCCGGAACATTTCCACCACCGCCCGATTGTTGGGCCCCGGATTGATGATACCGATGGTCGCCGTCTGCTCGGGAAGGGGTGAGAATTGCACCCAATCCGCGTCGCCGTCATCGTGGAAATTGTGGCCCTGCACCGAGTTAATGGGAATCCAGTTGGCGTCTTCCCCGGTGTCATCATCCTCCCAGGCGTCAGCGATGTTGATGCGATCTACGAAACCAATCCGTGGAGACGCATGAAACTGACCACCGGCCCGGACGAAGTATTGGACCTGGAACAGGCCGCCCTCATCAAACTCGGTGTATTCCCCTTCCCAACGCTGGGTCGTGTCGTTGAAGGTAAACTCGATGAAATCGAGTCCCGAGATGGGTTGTTCGTCATCGTTACCCAGCGAAGGCCGCTGGAAGTTGGGCGGCACAATGAGGGCACCGGCGCCTTCCACCGGGAAGGGCGAAACAATGTTACCCATGGAGAGGGTCGCCGAGTTGGTGCTGATGGCCTGATCGGAGGTCACGCTACCGATGAAGACGCCCGGCACCTGGATATCGAAGGTCGCCCCCGGGCGATGGCCCGTAGCGGTGGCACTATCCCCGCCCTGATTGGCCACCCCATCGCCATCGCTGTCAATCTGCGGAATCTGAAGGGGATTGACCGCCTCGATGGCGATTTTCGCCTCGTCAAAGGCCTGGCCATAGTCTCGGCCGTTGAAGATGTTAAACCAGAAGTTCAGCGAAAAACTGATGTACTGGGCCTGATCAAAGAGGGCTACACCCTCTACCGGACCCTGCCCCGCGCTGGTCATCGAGATACGCTGGGGGCCCGTCGTGCCCTTTTCTTCGTCGGCTTTTTGTGATTTGCTCAGGGCCAGGTTGTCGATGAAGCTACCCGATTCACAGGTATCGATCATGGTCGTAATCATGGGCCGCACAGAGATATCGACGTTCTGCAATTCGTCATACCACGCGTCCAGATCGTCGGCCTCGAGATACTCGATCGCGTTCATACGGAAGCGATCCCGCTGTCCATGATCGACGAGGTAGACCAAGAGCTTCTCCGTGCCCTGGGCCCAGTTGGTGATGGAGTCTTCCAGGCTTGCCAACGTCGGCTTGCCGACTACCGCACCATCCAGCTCAGAGGCATCGTCGGCATAGAAGCGGATGTTGTCGGCAGGCAGGCCTTCCGAGCGCAATACGAAGTACGCAAAGTCGGCCAGCGTGGCAAAGGTATCGTAGAGCGAATCATCCGCCGTATCACCGACGACGATAATCGCCTTGGAGTCGTTCTCGCCCACTTCCGGCAACACGTCCAGGAAGACCCGCGCATTCCGCTCGAGGCCTACACTCTCCAGAATATCGATGGTCGGTGCCGTGGTGCCGGTGCGGTAGAGGGCATCCCCTTCGATACGACCTCCGCTATTGTTCTGAATAATATCGTATTCAGGCTGCTGCCCCCCCACGGTCAAATCGATGAGCTGCTCCGTCACCAGCCGCTGACGATAAATATCGACCCCGGAGTCCACCACATTGCGGTAAAAACGCAGGTAGGACCGGAGATTGGTGCCGTGGTTGTCCGGATAGCGATGCCCCACAAAGAGGTCCGCGTCCCCATCGGAATCGATATCGGCCATCTTCGGCATACGGCCGAAACGGTGGTCCGTATCATAGGGCAGGTCCAAGCGCCCGTTATAGCTGAATCGGAAGGCGGGGATGCTGAAGTTATTGTGATCGGTCACGACTTCGTTGATGTAATACAGCAACTCCGTATCTTCAAAATTCGTGTCTGTCGAATAGGCCACAATCAAGTCGGGCCGACCATCCAAATTGAGATCCCCGCTCGTCATGGATTCAATATTGATCGGATTTATGGCGATGGCGCTATTGTCCGGGTCCGGCATGAAGTTCGCCGGCAGGGTGCCCTCGTTCAAGTCATACACGAAGCCAAAGCCCGTGTCGATAACCCGAAGCGTCGTATCCCCGCTGTACGAGTAGGCGGTTATCAACTCGGAGTTGCCGTCATTAAAACGGTCAAAGTCGGTCATGGCAAAACCGCGGGGCGTCAACACCGTATGACTGCTGTCGACCGAGTCAACGAATTCGCTGTCCAGCAACGTAAAGGTCGGGGGACCGCTGCTGGCCTGAGTCGCCCCGTAGTAGGCAATGTGGCCATCCAACTTCTGAACGAAGAGAGACTGAACCCCGTCATTGTCGTGATCAACAAAGAGAAAGAGGTCATTGCGGTATTCGTTGCTGGCGTCGCCCGAATCCAGGGGAACATTCAAAATGCTGTTGGCCGAATCGAATTCACCCCAGGCAGGCGCATAGGGTGCCCCTTCGTTTCGAAACATAATGATATTCGTCGAAGAGGAAGAGCTGACCCCCGTGCGGAACATGTCCAGGTCGCCATCCCCATCGGCATCCCAGAACGCCACATCACCCTGCCCGGCAGGAAAGGCGACGGCGTTCTCCTGATTAATGCGATAGGCGCCATTCTCGCCTTCGTTGGTGAAGAAGCGATAGTTCTTCAGGCGACTGTTTACCGACACAAAAATATCGCGGGTCCAGTCTACGCCTGGCAAGGCCGAATCCGGATTCTCCCGCACGGCAAAGGTGCCCTCTGCAAAGGTCAAATCGTCAATGGCATTGTGGTCATAAATATAGGTAACGAAGTCAGTTCCGATTTCGTCATTCCACGCCGCCTCCGTCGTCGTGCCCACATTGCGGACCAGCGTCAGGCCCTCGGTACGATCATAGAACATGAAGTCCAGAACACCATCGAAATCCCAGTCGTAGATCGCAATGTCACCCAGGTTGTAGGAAACACTGGTACCCTTCGCAGTGCTGCTCTTTAACTGTTCAACGGGCGCTTCGGCGTGGACCGTGCCCACTTTGCCGGCCTTGGTGTCTTCAATGCGCGCGGGCAGCAAATTGCTCAACTCGGTTACTTCCTGATAGGAGGTAAAGAGGGGCGTCGTGCTCGTTCCACTGTTGATCCCGAGGTACACCCGGTGCTGACGGTCCGTGGCAAATATCCATGCCTCCGCAATAAACAAGTCCTGCAATCCATCGCCGTTGATATCACCCAGGGCGACCCACATGGCCCGCTGGTCCCCGGAATCCTGCACACTGGAAGCCAGAATTCCCTGGTAAGAAAAAGTCGGCTCCGTGCGGGGCCCCTCATTGCGATAAAAAACCACCTGCTTGTTGAAGGTGCCAAATCCATTTTCAAAGTTCACCACGGCCACCATATCAGGCAAG
>JAUIMA010000583.1 GCA_030432675.1 Candidatus Hydrogenedentota bacterium
CATCTTCTTGAGGAGGTCGATGCAACGGTTGGAATAGCCCCATTCGTTGTCGTACCAGGAGATGACTTTGATCATGTTGCCTTCAATAACCGAAGTGCAGAGGGAGTCAAAGACGCTGGAGTAGGGATTGCCAATGACGTCTACGGAGACGATGGGGTCTTCCGTGTACTGAAGAATCCCTTTCAGCGGGCCTTCGGCAGCAGCCTTAACCGCAGCGTTGATTTCTTCGGCCGTAGCAGACTTTTCAAGTTCGGCGGTCAGGTCAACCACGGAGCCGTCGATGACGGGTACGCGGAGGGCCATGCCGTCCAGCTTGCCTTTGAGGGCCGGAAGTACTTCGCCAACCGCGCTCGCCGCACCGGTGCTGGTGGGGATGATGGACTGGGCAGCTGCACGGGCACGACGCAAGTCGCTGTGGGGCTGATCCTGTACGGGCTGGTCATTGGTGTAGGCATGGCACGTGGTCATCAGGCCGCGCTTGATGCCGAAGGACTCATGAAGGACCTTGGCCAGGGGTGCCAGGCAGTTGGTCGTGCAGGAGGCGTTGGAAACGATCTTGTCGTCAGCCTTCAGCGTGTCGTCGTTCACACCCATGACGATAACCGCGTCAATGGCGTCTTTCGGGGGAACGCTGAGGAGGACCTTCTTGGCACCCGCAGTAATGTGCATCTGGCACTGCTCTTTGGCCCGGAAGATACCGGTGGATTCCAGGACGATGTCGACGCCCATGTCACCCCAGGGGATTTCAGCGGGATTGCGGACGGCCGAAATCTTGATTTCGCTTCCGTTTACCACGATAGCGCCGTCTTTGGCGACAACCGTGCCCTTGAAGGGGCCGCTGACGCTGTCATACTTGAGCAGGTGGGCCAGGGTCTTTGCGTCGGTCAGGTCATTGATGCCTGCGACTTCAAATTGGGGATCTTCCAGCAGAAGCTTGAAGACGTTACGTCCGATACGGCCAAAGCCGTTAATTCCGATCTTGGTAGCCATGGATAAACCTTCCTTTTGCTAAGTACTACGTAATGCTCTGCGCATAGTAAACTGACCTTCAACAGACGGTTCTCTTTTGGACCGGTCTCTAGTCAGTACGTGGGTGAATCAAGAAAAAAAGAGGATGCGCGATGCGTCCGCGGTCGCAAATTAAAGGCCCCGGGTCGCGACCAGACGGTGAGAACTCCCGTCGTGGGCATGCCATTTGTCCCAACCTCGATCGCGGGACGCTTCTTTTCCTATCCAAAATTGCGGAAATTATGGCACAGAAAGCAAAAGATTGTCAATTCTTCATTCCAGAGGTCACTGAATAGCGCCTATGGAACCTCCCCAGGGCTGGCCTTATTGGACCGGCGCCTGCTCGGATGCCGCCGCTTCTGTCGTGCTTCCACCGCCCGAGCCTGCGAAGATGTCAATGGCATGCCAGCGTTCCGAGTGAAAACGCCACCACATGAACAGGCTTAACACGACAATATAGGCCGCTGCGCCAATCCACGCTCCGAGTGCCCCGCCATTGAAATAGAAGGCAAAGGTGGTGGCCAGGGGAATAAAGACCACGTAGGCGGTCACGAAAGTCAGCATTAACATCCACCGTGTATCGCCAGCGCCTCGGAGGGCTCCGCCCATGACGATAGCGATAGCGTCAAAGAGTTGGAATACGGCAGCAAGAATCAGCAATTGGTGTCCCAGGGACAAGACAAGTTCTTCTTCGGGCGCAAAGACCAATTCTATCAAGTCGCTTCCGAATACGGCGAAAATAATGCCCATGACCACCATATAGCTCATCCCCACACGAAGGGCCGTGTAGGTACGTGCCTTGGCGCGTTCATAATCGCCCCGACCGATCCATTGACCCACAATGGCGGATACACCCTGATTGAGCGCAAAGGCAGGGATAAAGCAGAGCTGCATGAAGCTGAGGGCCACGTTATTGGCCGCGAGAGGCACCGCACCGAGCCGTCCCACCACGAAGCTGATAAAAATGCTCCAATTGGCCACGTCCAGAAACATCATGCCCCCTGCAGGGGCACCGACCCGCACGATTTCCATGACCTTGGCCTTGTCATAGCGGATGTGGGAGCGGGTCCGAAACTGGGCGTGCATGAAGGGACTCAAAAACACGGCAAAGAGCAGGAAAAACTGGAGATACATGGAGACGTTGGTGGCCCAGGCCGCTCCGGCGATGCCCATGGCGGGTGCACCCCAGTTGCCGAAAATAAACATGTAATTTAATACGATATTCAGGGCCGTGCCGAAAATCGCGACAAACATGGGCACCACGGGGTAATTGGAGGCCTGGAAAAAAGTGGCCAGGGCCGTCACAAAAGCCAGCGGGAGGTAGCTGAAGAGGCGGATTTGGAAATACACCAGTTCCAACCGGGTTACTTCCGGTTCGTGTCCCATAAGCCCGAAGAGATAGGGCGCAATGGGGTAAAAGGCCACGGCAATAAAACCGGCGATCAGCGAGAGATAGAGGCCCTGCCAGGCGTATTGGCCGCAGAGGTGCTTTTCGCCCCGTCCCAGACATTGGGCCACAAAGGTGCCCACACAGCCCACGATCCCCAACAAGAGGGTGCTCATCGTGTACGACCAGATGCTCGCCGACCCTACCGCCGCCAGGGCTTCGGTCCCGAGTTTATTGACCATCACGCGGTCGATGAACTCCATAATGGCAAAAGAGAGGGAGCCGAGAATGATAGGACCAGACATGACGGTAATCTCGCGGACACCGGTCCAACGAGTTTCGTCCGGCTGATTTGCGCGAGACTTCACGATGTGCATGTACCTTTTCGCTCCCCTTTGCCCAAGCCGCGGCAAAGGATAGCATACTTGGAGGGCACGAAGGCAGTCGGATAGGGAATTTCCCCCAATGGGCGTGCCCGTACCAGTGTTTCCTCCTGCCCCTTCGGCCCGTTCCCACGACTGATGTGGTCAAGAATTTCAGATTTCTTTCGATAGAGCCTATATATAACGTGTAGGTGTGTTTCTCTCAGGCAGACAATGGGGGGCAGTCTTGCACCCACGCCGTCGGTATTAGGCGGGGCCACCTGTGCTACACTGCGTGCGAAGTTCCTGCGGCATGTTGTCTCACGCGCGATCCCGTGCGGGAGAGGAAATGTCACGAATTAAAGGTGGTATCGGCATGAGTGTCGAAGATTCTTCTCCCGTGGACCCGCAGGTGCTGGCGGCCTTGATTGCATGCCGAGATGCTGGTGCCACGGCCATGACGGATATCCGCATGGTACTTCGTTGGCTTCGGGATGAAGGTCGCTATGGGGCTGCAGAGTGGGTCGAGAAAAATCCGACGCACTACCTGTCTGCCTTGGAAGTGCCCGCCCCGCCACACTAAAGGGCACCTTATTCCTCCACCGTGACGGTGACGGTCAAGACATGTGCTCCAGAGCGAATGAGCGGTTTCGCCTCGCCCGGTGTGACCAGGGCGCTTGCATCGATTTCGAACGCTACTTCTTCCACATGCTCCGAAACGCGGGCACCGGTGCGCTTGGATTCGCGGAACGAGAAGTAGAATTCTCCACTACAGGTGACCAATACCCGATTCAGGTCGTTGTTCAACGAAACCTCCCCCCGGAATTCAACGCCATGCCGTTCCTGATGGTGGGATTCCTGATGGTCGGGGGGGACGTTGTCCTCGTCTTTTTTCCCTGAATGAATCTCCTCGGCTGTTTCGCCGTTGGAATGGAGCCGATAGGACTGTTTGGCTGTGGAAACGGAAAAGCGTTGCGCTGAGTCTTCCAGATGAAAGACCAAGGTGACGTTCTTGCCCAGGAAATCGTCGTCCTTATCTGGTATGCCGCGCTGCTCCTCGGCGGTGGCTCCCAGCAGGAACGGAAACAACAGGACAATTATCAGGCG
>JAUIMA010000584.1 GCA_030432675.1 Candidatus Hydrogenedentota bacterium
GATGTCTTCCTCCGTAAAGACGGCCATGAGGATATCCCGTTCCTTGTAGCGGCTGTAATCGTAGATGAGGTAGATGCGACCATCCTTGGTTTCGACGCCATCCGGATAAGACACCCCGCTCCGCTCGTCGACCATGAGTCCCCCCTCCCACGTGGCACCATCGTCGTCCGACAGAAAGGCCGTCAGGTACGACCGGGTCTTACCGTCCGGCGGATTGTGGCGCACAAAGAGCAGTTTTCCCGAGGCCAGCCGCCGCAGGAAAAAGCGGGCGGACGGCAAGGGCGAGAAGGCCGCCGGGTCCGTCTCACCCCAGGTCTGGCCGCCGTCTTTAGAAACAGCCTGACCAATACCACGGCCCGTGCGCAGCAACATCCAGAGGCTGCCATCGCCCCGCTCGACGACCATGTGTTCGTCAAAGGCCGGGTTGGACATGCGCGCGCCGCCATAGCGCGTCCACGTGCCGCCATTGTCCCTTGAGCCCACCACATTAGCCCCCGCCTCTTCTGTCAGATGAAAGGCATGGTCGGGATTGGGCGCAACACGCCACAGGGCTGCGGGGAGAAGCCAGGCCCCCGTCGACGTCACCGTGGGCTTATTCATCAACACGCCATTGCACAGGCGGCGGGGCGCGGACCACTCGGGGTCTTCATCACCGGGACTTTCGGTCACCATGGCCCACACACCGGCCCGGCCATCCCAAATGTTACTGACGGCCGTGGGGTTTTTATCGCCGCCATAGCCCTGCGACCAAAACAGCCAGAGCCGTCCCAAGGGATCAATCCATAGGGCCGGGTCGAAGGCACGGACGATACCGTCGGGGTGAACGATACGTTTCTGGGTCCAGGATTGGCCGTCATCGTCGCTCGTGTAGAGCAAGACATAATTCCAAATGCCCTCCGTGGGGCCACCGCTATACCACGTGGCCCAGAGACGTCCATTCTCCGCCCGCTCGATCCCCGGGATGCCCTGCCAGATACGGGCTTCGTCGGCATATTCCGGGCCCGCATCCACGATGACCTTTGGCGGGTCCAACGCGGGGTCTCCCTCCGGAACAGCAGCCGGCACAAGGATCAGGGCAAGGGTACAGAAAAGCGCGTTCATGGGCTTCAACTCCGTGGTCGTAGGGTAAGTAGCCTCCCATTCTACATTGGCGCCCTCTACAGGACAATCGGGCGCGCCCAACGTGGGATTGGCGTCCCGCCTGTCTAAAACCCACGTAAGACTTCAGCGGCCCCCGACATCAACCCAAGCAACGTCACGTCCAACACGTTGGAGTGCGTCAGCTTGCTTGCGCCCCACCTCCCCACAAAGCCCACCGGGACATGTTGCCACACCTTCATTTACTACTCCAATACCGGGGTTCCCCTTTTGCCCAGACGCCCCACGTGCATCGCCAATCTCACCGGTGGCAAAACGTCCCTGAGTTCGTCCCATTGACACCCGGCAGAGTTCCGCCCTACACTGCCATTGAGTTTTAAACCCAACCCCCACCACGCGAGAGACCTTCAACATGATCGGGCGTATGCTCTCTATCCTTCTCACCCTCGTCGCCACCCACGTGATGGCCGCCGAACGGCCCAACATCCTCTGGCTTTCCGTCGAAGACATCAGTCCCCACCTCGGCTCCTATGGCTATCCCAACGCCAAGACACCCACCTTGGACACCCTGGCCACCGAGGGCACCCGCTACACCCACGCCTATAGTACGGCCGGCGTCTGTGCACCCAGCCGCTCGGCCATTATCACGGGCATGTATCAGACCACCCTGGGCACCCAGCATATGCGGGCCAAGGCCAAACTCCCCGAGCACATCCAACCCTTCACCATCCCCCTGCGCGAAGCGGGCTATTATTGCACCAACAACTCAAAAACGGACTACCAGTTCGACGCCCCCAAGGAAACCTGGGACGAAACGAGCAAGTCTGCCCACTGGAAGAACCGACCCAAAGACCAGCCCTTCTTCGCTGTATTTAACTATACCGGGTGCCACGAATCGGGCATTGCCAACACAGAGAAATACCAAACGGTCACGAAAGGCCTCACGCCCATCAAGCGCAACGTGGCCGCCGAATCTCTCCCGCCCTACTACCCCGACACTCCCACCGTGCGGGAAGATTGGGGCCGCTATTACGATGTCATTACGGCCATGGACCGATGGGTCGCCGGGCACCTGAAGGCCCTGGACGACGCGGGGCTCGCCGACGACACTATCGTCATCTATTGGTCGGATCATGGCGTGGGCCTGCCCCGGGCGAAGCGCTGGCTCTATGAATCGGGCACCCACGTTCCCCTTATCGTGCGCATCCCCGAGAAGTTTCACACCGGCACACAGGCCATTCCCGGCACCGTATCCGACCAGCTCATCAGCCTCATGGATCTGGGCCCTACCACCTTGAATCTCGCCGGGGTGACCGTGCCCGCCCACATGCAGGGCCAACCCTTCCTCGGGAAAAAACTCCCCGCACCCCGCACCTACATCTATGGCGCACGGGACCGGATGGACGAACGCTATGACATCATCCGCATGGTGCGCGGTAAGCGCTTCCGCTACATCCGCAATTACGAACCGTTCAAGCCCTATTACCAATACATGAATACCCCCGAGAAGGGAGAAACCATGAAGGCCATCCGTGCGGCCGAGGCCAACGGCACCGCCACGCCCGCCCTGGCCCTGAACCTTCAGCCCGGAAAACCCATGGAGGAGCTGTATGATGTAAACGCCGATCCCCACGAAATTCGTAACCTCGCGAAAGACCCGGCTCACCAGAAGACCTTGAAGCGCCTCCGACAGGCTCACCTCGATTGGGTGCTGGAAACCCGCGACGTGGGCCTCATCCCCGAGCCGGATATGGCGGAGCGAGCCGAGGAACTCGGCAGTGCCTGGGCCATCCTCAATGGCGAAAACGGCGCGGCGCTTATGGAACGGGTCCGCGATGCCGCCTCCCTCGCCCTGGCGGGACCGGAAAAAATGCCCGACATGATGGCCGCGCTGGACGATAGGGATGCAGCCGTCCGCTATTGGGCCGCCACGGCCCTGGGCAATCAGGGCGCAGGTGCGAAACCCGCCCATGGTGCCCTGGTCAAAACGCTGGACGATACCTCGGCCGTCGTGCGGGTTGCGGCGGCACGGGCCTTGGCACGGATGGGCGACGTGGAGCCGGCCCTGCCCGTCTTGACCAAAGTGCTCGACAACGGCACCCAATGGGCACGGGTCCATGCCGCCATCGTATTGGATGAAATGGATGAAGCCGCCCGCCCCGCAATCGCCGCCATGGAGCGGAATAAGGCCTACCGGAAAGGCCTGGTCGCCGATGGCAAATACACCGTGCGCGTATTAAATCGGGCGCTCAATGAACTGCAGGGCACCAACAACGTGGTGAAATAGGGGACGCCTGTCTTCTACCACGGAAGGCAGGAGGACGATAAGGGTGCCACAACATCTGAATCGCTGAACCAAGCACCATGCCCTGGCCCAGCGTGCACCCGGTTGCGGGTAGCCCCCCACTCCGACCCTTCGCTAGATGGGCACCTCATCTATCGAAGGACACGATATGGGCGCCACGGACAAGCTTCCATCCTCGTTCCTACGGTCCCCCGTAGGAATGCATACCACGCCGCTCCTGCGGCGAATACGTGGCGGGAAAACTGCGGTGCCTACCTGGAGCCTTCGGAAACTGGCTCTACGGTGTTCCGCAGTAGCGGAACGGCCCGCGCTACCACGGAGGACTGCAGGAACGAGGTGGGCTGATTCCAAGAGTCGTCTACAAACCCGGAAGCGACTGAATTGACTCACGGTATGTCTGTAATTAGACTGCTCTGGAAGCCAACTTTCAGGAGGAT
>JAUIMA010000585.1 GCA_030432675.1 Candidatus Hydrogenedentota bacterium
ACTTCGCGGCCCCGGGTAAAGGGCACGATGCAGTAGGTGCACATGTTGTTGCACCCCTTCGTGATGGCGATGTAGGCCTTAATACCCTCCACATGACCGCGCTCGACCCACTCCTCAGGGATGAAATTCTGAATCTTGTGGTCCCTTGGGAGCCACTTGGTATTGCAGACCCGCTCGCCATTTTTCACGGCGGCAATCATCTCGGGGAGCTTGAAGAAGTTGTCGGGTCCAAAGACCATATCGACCGACTTGTCCCGCTTGAGGATTTTCTTGCCTTCCTGCTGGGCGACGCAGCCGGCCACGCCGACGATGAGGTCGGGGTCGGCTTTCTTGCGTTCCTTGAGGGTGCCGACGAGACTGTAGACCTTGTTTTCGGGATTGTGGCGCACAGAGCAGGTATTGACGAGGATGAGATTGGCCGAATCCTGATCGTCGGTAATCTCATATCCTTCCCGTTCGAGGACGGCCTGCATCTGAAAGCTGTCGTGTTCATTCATCTGACAGCCGAAGGTTTTAATATACGCTCTTTTTGCCATGGTGTGTCTCGGGCTAAAATGTTGTTGGGAAAGGTGTTAGGTGGGATTTGATATCCCGAAGAACCGTTGCATAGTATAGCACCCTGTCGCCAAACGGGTCAAAAGTGCCCGGTCAGGAAATTTCCCATGTTTCGATTTATCGGCTATGCCCTTCGCGCCCTTGCATCTGCCGGAATACCCCCTCAGGAGAAGCACATGATAACCTTGGACTCTGAAGCCGCACTGGAGACCTGCCTGGCCGCGAGTGAGGAGAACCCGGTACTCATCATCAAACACAGCACCCGGTGTCCCATCTCGTCCGGTGCGCTCCGTGAAGTGCGTGATTTTCTGGAAGATGGGGAGGGGGCGGTGCCCGCCGCCTATATCAATTATGTCGTCGAAGACCGCGCTATTTCCAACGCGATAGCCAGCCGTTTGGGCATCCGGCATGAGTCTCCCCAGGCCTTTCTGGTGTCCCACGGGGCCGTCGAATGGCACGCATCCCATGGGGGAATTACGGCACAGGCCATCGCGGCCGCCTGTGGCCGCTAAGGGGTGTTTTGCTGAATATATTTTCCGTGTTGACAGGTGGGGGTAGATATGGCATCCTTGATCCAGTCGCTGCGGAAACAAAGCGGTCATCCTCAACGGATGGGACAAGCGAGAGAATTATCTCATACATACTCGAGCCTGCTTGGCTCCACCATTCATTCGCTTTATTCAATGCTTGTCCTTTCGTTGGGGTTTTTTTGTGTCTGCAGGTAGATCTTCGTTACACTCAAGGTGTAGTAGGCCTGTGATTACCCTTCCCCCACCGGGGCGATGGTTGGGGTGGAGTACGTGTCGTTCTAACGACTCAGATTGAGGAGCTTCAGTTCCATGCACATCCTGGTAGTAGAAGACGATTTCACCAGCCGCCGGGTCCTGAGTCGGATCCTGGAATCCTATGGCCATTGTGACGTAGCGATCGACGGGGAAGAGGCGGTAGAAGCGGTGCGACTGGCCCTCGCAGCGGGGACCCACTACGATCTCATCTGTTTGGACATCATGATGCCCAAGATGGATGGGCAAATGGCGTTGAAAGAGATTCGGACGTTGGAAGACGCCCGGGGTATTTTGCTGGGGGAGGGTGCGAAGATTGTGATTACCAGTGCCCTGCATGATTCCGAAAACGTCATGGAAGCCTTTCGCTCCCAATGCGATGGCTACGTGGTTAAGCCCTATGACAAAGCCACGGTGACCGCTGAGCTCAAACGTCACGGTCTCTGCGAATAGGCAATCTGGATTCAGGACTGCGCGGCAAGACGTAGCATCTGAGCTGGGATGCTATCGAGCGGGAGCGTATGATCCACGCCGCCGGCGGCAATGGCTTCTTTCGGCATACCAAAGACGACGCATGTGGCTTCATCCTGCGCAATGTTCTTGGCACCAGCATCGTGCATGGCGCGCATTCCCTCGGCCCCGTCGTTCCCCATCCCTGTGAGAATTACCCCCACAGCGTTTTGTCCGGCATAGCGTGCGACGGACTTAAAGAGCACGTTGACGGAAGGTCGGTGTCGAGATACGAGGGGGCCTTCCTTTACCCGAACAGTGTATTGCGCCCCCGAGCGGGCGAGCAGCATATGAAAGCCGCCTGGTGCGAGTATGGCCAGGCCGGGGCGCACCCGGTCACCATCTTTGCCTTCAACCACTTCGATTTCGCAGAGACTGTTCAGTCGCTCCGCAAAGGAGCGGGTAAAATGGGGGGGCATGTGTTGTGTGATTACAATACCGGGAGCATTGCCCGGAAGGGTAACAAGGAGGTTCTTGAGGGCTTCCGTTCCCCCCGTCGAAGCCCCGATGGCAATTACCTTGTTGGTAGTACACGTCATGGCGAGGCGCGGTGCAATTGGGGTGTTTTTCGTCGTGGAGGGAGCCTGCTTCTCCACACGAAGGCGGGCAATGGCCTTGATTTTTTCTACGAGTTCGATGGACATATCTCCGACGGTATAGGAGGCCCCGGGTTTACACATAACCTCGGCGGCACCGGCCTCCAACGCTTCGAGGGCCACTTCTCCGCCTTTACGACTGAGGGAGGAGACAACAACAACGGGCAGGGGATGGTGGGCCATGAGCTTTCTAAGAAAGGTGAGCCCATCCATGCGCGGCATTTCGATGTCCAGCGTGATCACGTCGGGATGTAACGCGACAATTTTATCCCGCGCGAAGTAGGGGTCTGAGGCCGTTCCCACCACGTCAATCATCGGATCGCGAGCGAGTTCTTCCTGGAGAATTTTTCGGACGAGTGCAGAGTCATCCACCAGAAGTACCCGAATCGGGCGCACAATGCCCGGTGCACCTGCGTACTCTTCCTGCCTCATAAGAAACTCCTTGTGTGTATTCGTTGTCGCTGATCGCGCGTCAGGTATCCCGGCATTTAAGTGGGTTCGCCATATTCCAGATAGAGGAGCACCGGGAAATCATCCACGAGGACGAACAGCGTATCCTCACGGCTGCGAAACACCGCCCATTGATCCGGTTCATGCTGCTCGACTGTGGGGATCGAGAGGTCAAAGATGGGGTCCTCTCCGGCGAGGGTCGTGAGCACATTGCCACACGTCACATTCAGCAGTTCTTTGAGTGCGTCAAAGGGTGCCCGGAGGACCATTTCGTCATCGGGCTCCAATCCCAAGACATTGGCGGCTAACTCTTCACACATGTTTCGGGGAACAATGAGTTCCATATGGCCATGGTATGGACCTCGAAACCCCATGCGCGTTTGAACGATACCCGCCCCGTCAATCTCCGGCTCGGATTCTTCGGTTGTTTCGGCAAACATGAATGCGAGTTGCTCGAGAACCGAAGTGAAGACCTGGTTCAGGGTGGCCTGATTGTCACTCAGCATGATCACGTCCCTCCAGTAGTTCGTCAATAATTTCCTTGACTTTTTCGGGCGTGAAAGGCTTCCGAATATAGGCGTGCACGCCCTTGTTCATAAGCTCCTCCATTCGGGTCTTACTGCCCTCGGTGGAGACCACGATGACCGGAATGGTAGAGAGGAGTTCATCCTCTTGCATTCTGGAAATCATCTCGACACCCGTCATGACCGGCATGTTGATATCGGAAAAAACGATATCGATCCACTCTTTTCGAAGGATGGCGAGGGCTTCCTCCCCATTACTGGCTTCCCGCAAGCTGCGAACAGGCACGGCCGCCATTTCCAAGGTGCGCGCGATGACGGCGCGTACCGTTTCCGAATCGTCTACAACCAGGATATTAAAGGCCATTGCCAGCTCCTTCCCGGTAGCCTGGGAGTTGGTGTTCAATTTCACGAAAGGATACG
>JAUIMA010000586.1 GCA_030432675.1 Candidatus Hydrogenedentota bacterium
CATCATGGCCATCATGCCACGAATCAGGTCTTCGTAGTAGCAGAAGGAACGGGTCTGGCTCCCGTCCCCGTAGAGGGAAATGGGCTCGCCTCGCAAGGCCTGCACGACAAAGTTACTTACCACCCGGCCATCGTCTACCTGCATTCGGGGACCGTAGGTATTGAAGATTCGAATGACCCGAATGTCCACGTTGTTTTGCTGGTGATAGTCAAAGAACAGCGTCTCTGCCACCCGCTTACCCTCGTCATAACAGCTCCGTGGGCCAATGGGGTTCACATTGCCCCAGTAAGACTCTTCCTGGGGATGGACCGCCGGGTCACCGTAAATTTCGGATGTGGAGGCTTGCAATATCCGGGCATGAACCCGCTTGGCCAGTCCCAGCATATTCAGGGCCCCCATGACGCTCGTCTTGATGGTCTTCACGGGGTTGTGCTGGTAGTGCACCGGTGAGGCCGGGCATGCCAGATTGAAAATGCGATCCGCCTCTAAGACGATGGATTCCGTCACATCATGACGTATCAATTCGAACGACGGGTTTCCCAACAGGTGGGCGATATTTTCCTTTCTGCCCGTGAAAAAATTGTCGAGACAGAGAACTTCTTCCCCACGATTCAACAGGGACTCACATAGATGAGACCCTAGAAACCCAGCACCACCTGTAACGAGATTTACATGAGACATGAATGGACGACTCCGGTTAATTTTCACATTGGTGCAGGGGGGAAACGCAGAAAGAGGATACCACACCGCTCATCGCCATTCCTATCGCAGGCACCCTTCAGTGCTGCCAGAGGGTGGCCGAAGACGCACATCGAACATAGCGTCCCCAGTGGTGTTTTCGAGATGCTTCCATCGATACATACCCGCCCGCCCCACGCACCAGGGCCACCCCTGCGGCCACGTCCCACAACATAATATCGTCTTCGGCGTAGGCATCGATTCTACCCGCTGCCACGCTGGCGAGCATGAGCGCCGCGCTGCCAAGCATGCGCACTTTCTTGAAGCGCCCCAATCGGACCGCGAATTCTTTCAAGTGGGACTCACTGTAATCCCCAAAGGTGGGCAGGCCTGTTGCGAGCACCGCCTGTCCGGCTTCACGCACCGACGAAACCGTAATCGGCTCGCCATTCAGCCAGCAACCGCCCTCCACCAATCCCGAAAAGGACTCCTCGCGAAGAGGATCATGAATTACGCCGAGGACCGGCTCTCCTTCGACCAGCAGGGCGATGGACGTGCAATAAAACGGGATGCCCCGACTGAAGTTCATCGTTCCGTCCAGCGGATCGACGACCCACACCGGCGCTTCTGCCGCTACATCTCCTGTGGCACCACCTTCTTCCGCAAGCACCGCATAACCGCTCGGGGCCAAACGAGTCAGAATGAGGGCCTCGGCCTCCAGATCGGCCGCCATCTTAATATCCCGCCCGGACGCGCCCAACACCACCCGAGACCCTGTGGACATACTACGGAGCAGGTCTCCGGCCTCTCTGGCCGCCTCTACAGCGATATGCAACTCCTGAGACCAACTCACCGTGCCGACATCATCCCAAATCTATCTCATCCTCGCCATCATCGCCATCATCATCCTCATCAAACTCCATTTCCTCCGCCGGGCTGTCCAGGGAGACCGAATCCTCCTCTTCTGCAGGCGCCGCTTCCGATTCCCCTTCCGCACCGGTCACTTCGCCCTCTTCCGCCGGGGCGTCCGCTTCTTCCTCTTCGGTTGCGGCAGGCTCCGGCAAGGCGGGGAGGTGGGGTAAAACCTCTTGAACCTGCTCCAGACTATCGAGACAGAGGGCCGCGCCGGTCCCGGTGGCCTGCGCATGAAGATCCGCTCCACCACCGTAGAGAAACAAGGGCACTTCTTCCGTGTCCTGGGTTGCATTGATGAGCGGAATAATTTCGATAGCCGAGAGTTCCTTTTGCTCAAAACTAATCAAGATGCCGACCGTGTTGCAGGTCTTGAGTCGGTATCCCAAATCAAGTATGCCCGTGGCCGCCACGGCCTGATAGGGGCTCTCTTTCAATCCCTGCTGAGCGACTCGCACATCCTCATCGTTGCGAGAGAGCACAAGTAACTGGGGATGAGGGGCCGCTTCACCCCGATCCATCGCAATCTTACGCTTCACGAAGAGCTCGATACCGCGATCTTCCTCCGTCTCCTCCTGAAACTGACACCCATAGCTAAAGGTGCCCGATGGGTCTTCCCGCCGATTACGGATGATGACGGGACGCCGTGATACCTGACCGCCGTCAGGCATACGAAAACTCAGGTGCATGGTATCGGAAACAGCCAGATCCCGGTTGGCAATCAGACTACATCCGCCGCTACTGATATCATTGATGGAGCAGTCGTCGGACTCCTCTCCCACATGCAAGGTGCATGGGATATGGATTGGCGCACGTTCGTGCTTTCGCACCTGAATGCGGGCCACATTGTTGGGCCAATGGAGTTGTATTAGTGGAAATTCCGACTGCGCAATTGCCTCACCGACGGCCGCCGTAAAACCCCAGACTTCCCCTTCATGCATGAAGCGCACGACACACTCCGCCCCCCGCCGTACCACAGGAAGGCGCGCACCGCGATTCAGGCCGAAGAGAATGTAGTTTCCCTCGTCCCACCCTCGAATACGCCCGGGATACCGGGGTGCGTTGTTCTGACCCGGCTGAGCGTCGAGAAACACATCCAGCCCCACCGCGAGGCACTTCTCCAATCCACTACTCGTTGCCATATCCATCCCTGCAACGCGTCAACACGCGCTCTTCCAACATCCTCCATCCCGCCACGGGCCAACCCGTGCTTCGGGTACTGCAAGAAACCCTACCGGGCCTCTGAAAAGGCCTGACTTCCTTACCGGCATCCCACTATGTGGCGCGCACATATTCTGAGAACGTACCACCGGATTCGGCCAGCTGCTTCAACAACGGGGCCGGTTCCCAGAGCGCACCATGCTGCGCGTGAAACGCGCATACCTGCTCATAGACTTTTGCCAGACCTACGGTGTCGGCATACTGCATGGGGCCACCACGAAACGCGGGAAATCCATAGCCGTACACGTAAATCACATCGATATCAGAGGCACGTAATGCGATCCCTTCCTCCAGGATCCGCGCACCTTCATTAATAAGGGCATAAATACACCGTGCCACGATTTCGTCATCGTCAATTGTCCGTTGCGCTATCTTATTGCGTTCGCCCTCTGAAACACAAAGGGCCTCCACCTCCGGGTCTGGCGTGGCGGCTCGGGTCGCCGGGTCATAGATATAGAAACCCCGCCCCGTCTTCTGACCATAGTGGCCCTGCTCACAAATCTTGTCGGCGATAGCACAATAGCGCTCATCCGCCGGGCGCGATGCCGCCTGACGTTGACGAATGCGCCAGCCTACGTCCAGCCCGGCCAAATCACTCATGGCGTGCGGGCCCATAGCCATGCCGAAATTGAAAATAGCGGTGTCCACCTGGGCCGGCGTGGCACCCTCCTCCAAGAGGAACATGGACTCCCGTACGTAGGGATGGACCATCCGGTTCCCCACGAAGCCATCACAGACGCCAACCAACACACCCACTTTACGTATCGTCTTGCTCAGGGCCATGGAGGTCGCAATGACATCTTTCGCCGTCTTGGCACCCCGAACGATTTCCAGCAGCTTCATGATGTTTGCCGGACTAAAGAAATGGAGTCCGATCACCTGCTCCGGTCGAGACGTGCTCGCAGCAATCTCATCGATGTCGAGGGTCGACGTGTTGGTCGCCAGGATCGCATCCGCCTTGCAGACCGCATCCAATTCCTTGAAGACCGCTTTCTTGATGTCCATATCTT
>JAUIMA010000033.1 GCA_030432675.1 Candidatus Hydrogenedentota bacterium
TGCGATCGTACTGCAGAATCGCCATGATGCTGAAGGCATCGTTGATTTCACCGCGGTCTACCATGGCGACCACTTCGGCCCAGGGCACTTTCTTCACCTGAAGCTCCTCCGTACCCTCCGGTGAGGCGCCAACGTGATGGAGTCCACGGGCCACATAGAGAAATCCCCGCTCAGACGAGTGGCAGTTGGTGAGGTGCAGGTCGTGGCCGAGGGGCTCCGAATGGTCAGCGCGCAACCCGGCTTCTTCTTGTAGCTCCCGCTTGCAGGCTTCCATGGGGTCTTCCCCCACTTCCGCCCCACCTTCGATAATTTCCCAGGAATAGGCATCGAGGGCGTAGCGATACTGGCCCACCAGATACACTTCGTCGGCCTCGGTCAGCGCGACCACCCCGGTGGCCACGCGGCAATCAACCACTCCGTAAATTCCCGGCTTGCCGTCTGGACGAATTACCTGATCCTCCCGAACGGTAATCCAGGGGTTTTCATACTTCACTTCGCTGGAGAGGGTCTTCCAGGGATTGCGCTCGGGGTCGTTCATGGGTGGGTTAAACCTTCACTTGGTGACTTTGGACTATTTCACACGAATACGGTCCGCCGCTTAGCTTCGGTCCACTCGGGTGCATCGTGGCGGTAGGCACGGCGGCTAAAGTGGGATAGGCTTCCAGCCTGTCACGTCGCTCGCTCAAAGCCACCAGTAGTGCAGGACGCCACGAGGGCCCCCCTGGAATTGGGTTGCGAGCACCCCACCACCTCGCGCTATCCGACATAGCGTGGTCGCCTCATGTCAGCCTGGAAGGCTAACCCACTTTGGCGCACCTTCAATCACTTGGATGTGCTTCTCTCGGGAAACCCGGTGGACGGTGTGGACTATGTGGACACGTTTGCTTGTCCACTTCGTCCACGACGTCCACCGGGCCTGACCTTCGTTCAAGAGAAATTAATGTTACTCGTCCGACGCGCGCAGCTGGGCCAATACGTTGAAGTCTTCCAAGGTAGTGGTGTCCTGCGTGGTCTCGTTACCCGCCGCAATATCACGCAGCAGACGGCGCATGATTTTGCCGGAACGGGTCTTCGGCAACGCATCGGTAAAGCGAATCTGGTCCGGCTTGGCGATGGCACCGATCTCCTTGGCCACGTGCTCCCGCAAGGTCGCCTTGGCGTCGTCGCTGGGGTCTGCGTCGGCGCGCAAGGAAACGAAGGCACAAATCCCCTGGCCCTTCACGTCATGAGGAAAGCCTACCACGGCCGCTTCCGCGACCATGTCGCTGGAAACCAGGGCGGACTCGATTTCCATGGTGCCCAGACGGTGACCGGACACATTGATCACGTCATCGAGGCGGCCAATAATCATGTAGTAGCCATCCTTCGCACAGAAGGCTCCATCACCCGTCAGGTACCAGCCCTGCTTCGCAAATTTTTCGAAGTAGACTTCCTTAAACCGCTCGTCGTCGCCATAAAGGGTGCGCAACATGGAAGGCCACGGCTCTTTCACCACGAGCAAACCGCTGTGGCCCTGCTCCACTTCTTCACCGTCTTCGGTGACGATTGCGGGCTGAATACCGAAAAAGGGTACACCAGCGGAACCTGGTTTGGCAGGCATGGCGCCCGGCAAGGTAGTAATCATGATACCGCCGGTCTCAGTCTGCCACCAGGTATCCACGATGGGGCACTTTTCCCGGCCCACATGCTTGTGATACCAGACCCAGGCCTCGGGGTTGATGGGCTCGCCCACCGTACCGAGAAGACGCAGGCTGCTGAGATCATACTTGGCGGGGTGCTCGTCGCCCCACTTGGCGAAGGCGCGAATGGCCGTCGGCGCGGTGTAGAAGATGTTAACCTTATACTTATCGACGATTTGCCAGAAGCGGTCCGGGCCTGGGTGGTTGGGTGCGCCCTCATACATGACGGAGGTCGCGCCATTGGCGAGGATGCCATAGACGATGTAGCTGTGGCCGGTGACCCAACCAATATCGGCGGTGCACCAGTAGGTGTCTTCTTCTTTCAGGTCAAAGACATGCTTGGACGTGAGATAGGTCCCCACCATGTAACCACCGGTCGAATGAAGGATGCCTTTCGGCTTCCCGGTCGATCCCGAGGTGTAGAGGATATACAGCGGATCTTCGGCATCCAACTCTTCGGCGGGACAGTCGTCCGAAACGTCCGCCAGTAGCTCATGCCACCAATGGTCCCGGCCTTCCACCATGGTCACGTCGTTTTCGGTCCGCTTGACGACCAATACATTCTTAACGGTCGGGCAGCTCTGGAGGGCTTCATCGACCGCTTCCTTCAGCGCCACAATGCCGCCTCGACGCCAGCCACCATCGGCGGTGATAATGCAGCTCACGTCGGAATCGTGTACCCGATCACTGATGGCCGTAGCGGAGAATCCACCAAAGATGATGGAGTGCACGGCGCCGATGCGGGCGCAGGCCAACATGGCGATGGCCAATTCAGGGATCATGGGCATATAGATAGCCACACGATCGCCCTTTTTCACGCCCATCTTCTTCAAGCCGTTGGCTGCCTGGCAAACGCGGCGGTGCAACTCCTGATAGGTGAGGATGACCTGCTCGCCCGGCTCCCCTTCCCAGATGATGGCGGCCTTGTTCTTACGGGCCGTAGTGAGATGGCGATCGAGGCAGTTGTAGGAAATATTCGTCTTGCCGCCTTCGTACCACTTCACAAAGGGCATGTTGTCTTTGTTACAGACGCGGTCCCACTTCTTAAACCAGTGCAACTCGCTGGCCACATCGCCCCAGAAAGCTTCCGGGTCTTCAATAGACTTCTTATACAAAGCGTCGTAGGCTTCCCGAGATGGGACCGAAGCGGCCGCCGCAAAATCTGCGGCCGGTTCAAAGAGACGACTCTCTTCCAGGACGTGCTCAATTTGTTGACTCATGGTGCTCCTCCGTTGGGTACATCAAGATACCGCTGTCGTTGCGCGGTGCGCGGCGATTCCTGCCTGGGCGCACTTCCCTGTATGTCCCTGCCTTTGAGACAAAAAGCGCACCCCAGCCGCTGGCTGACGTAGCAGAATTTCATTAGAAAGGGGTTATTGTACACAATTTCCGCCCCGATTCAACGGGGCAATACCTTTACGCTCACCCGTGGTGGTCGTTTCGCGTGACTCCAAGGGCATCCACGATGTCCTCATAACCCGCCGCTTCTGCCATGCGAAGGGCCGTTAGCCCTTGCGAAATGGCATTGATATCGGCCCCATGGCGAACCAGCAGTTCGACCAGGATCGCGTCGGCCCGACCCACCGCTTGATGGATTGGCATGCGGCCTTCCCGCGTCGGGGCGTTCACGTCGGCGTCAGACGCCAGCAGCAGTTGGGTGATATCCTGATTGCCCGCGCTGATAGCCATATGGAGCGGCGTCAGTTCACTCGGCCCCCAGCGAAGTCGAATGCTGCCGGGCCAATAGTGCAATACCTGCTTCAGGCGTTTAATATCGTTTTCCTGAACGGCCTGAAAGATATCGAGGGCCCGACCATGATCTTCCCCATCCGTTAAATCTGCCTTGGTTTCGCCGGGGAACCCCGTGCGGGAGAGATCCGACAACTGACTCTCCACTTCCTGTAGCAACATGACGACCCGGGCGTGACCTCGGTCCAGGGCGAAATCACAGGCCGTATTTCCCTCGCGAGATACCAGTCGTACATCCGCCCCCCGATTAAGCAGGAGGCGCACCAGCTCCAGATCCCCGTTCCGGGCAGCATACATGAGGGGGCTCATCCCGCGGGCATTACAGAAATTCACCTGGGCATCATATTCCATGAGGAGGTGGACCATACCCGTATTGGATTCGCGGGCGGCCTGAAGAAGCGGCGTCCAACGCTCGTGGCGGGTCCGTGCATCGACACAGCCCGGATTCTCTTTCAGAATGGTCAGTGCCCGAGGGGGGTCGTCTTCTTTAACCGCCTGGAACAAAGCGTAGCCCGATTCCTGTTGCACCAGGAAGGAATCCAGAAACTGCACGATAGCTTCTTCCCGACGCTCCTCGGAGTAGCTTCGAAGATCCGTGCCTTCCAAATCGACTTGATCAATACGGGCACCGCCTTCCAACAACACTTTCACCATGGCCAGATTGCTCGTATCTACCGCATAGGCAATGGCGGACTTTCCATCATTGCTCCGGGTGTGTACATCGGCCCCGTGATCCAAGAGGGTCTGGGCGATCTCCAATTCCTCCGCACGAACCGCAATCAGAAGGGGCGTCCAACGACTCCGTTTCGAGTGAACGTTTACACTCTGGGGCACCTGTACCACGATTTCCTTGATACGGGCGAGGTCACCGCGGGCCACCACCTCGAGGATGTCCATACAGGCGGCCAGGCGCTTCTCCCGTTTCTTCAAATAGGCGGCCAACTCGGTATGCCCTTGCCGTTCCGCCATTTCCACGGGCTTTTCCTTGTTCGCAAACGGCGCACTCACGTTGGCACCGGCATTCAACAAGCGTCGCGCGATAGGCTGATTCCCCCGGAGCACCGCGATGCGCAGGGCGCACATGCCATCCCGAGCGACATGATGCACATCGGCCCCCTGATCGATAAGTCGGCGTGCGAGGACCTCGTCCTCCTGTTTGACCGCCATCATCAAGGCATGGGCGCCATCCTTCGGTGCCAGGTTTACATCGACGTTATGGTTCAGCAAGAGGTTTACCACGTTGGTGTGCCCCTCCCGCAAAGCCACCATTAGGGCACTCCAACCACGGTTGTCCTGTTGATTCACATTGGCACCGGCATGGAGAAGGCCAGCCACGATTTCCAGGTGGCCCTCCCGGGCCGCAATCAGCAGTGGTGTCTCATTGTGCACCGTCAGGGGATCAACCGTAACGCCCTTGGATAGAAGAAATGCGGCCACACCGGCATGCCCGTTTTGTGCCGCGCAATAAAGAGCCGTCTCGCCTTGTTTCGTTGGCTTGCTCAGGTCAGCGCCATATTCGTGGAGGGCCTGAACGGTTTTCAGGTCACCCTGTCCGGCGGCATAATACACGGGTGGGTAGCCCTGCTCATCCAAGGCATCGGGGTCCGCCCCCCGCCTCAATTTCTGGCCAATCGCTGTGTTGAAACCTTCCTGCACGGCCTCGTGCAACCCCGTCGCCTTGCGCCGGGTCAGGAGGTGCAAGATAACACCCACCGCGATCAGGAGGATTACACCGGCGACGAATCCACCAACCACATAGGGGCCTGCCGTCTTCTCGCTGGATTGTTGTTCAGACCGCACCTGGCCAGCGAGCAGTTTACTCGCCATGACAGTCGCTTCTACCGGTCCGTATTCGGCACTTATTTTCTCTTGGGCTTCCTTAACCTGGCGTCGGGTCGAAGTAAAAAACGAGCTTTCCCAGGCGCTGCCCAATGCCAATGCCAGAATGCGCTTTTCCTCTACCAGAAGCAGCACCAACGCCCGTTCACGGCCTTCGTCATTGGGCGCACGTTGGGATTGCAAGGCCTCCAGCACCAACGCCGCGAAGGCTTCGGGCTGCATAGAATCGCCGCCATATTCCACCAGAGCAGGCAGGGCGACCACGAACATCGGCACGCCCGTCTCTTTTTCACAGGAACTGACCGTCGCCTGAATCTCGGTAAGTGACTCGGGGGAGAGGACACCCTCAGGATCCACCACGCCTTCATCGGGCGTTATCCAAGACTGGTCGAAGTCTGCGCACCGCCCCGGAAGGACACCCAGCACCACCACGACCAGGGTGATAAGTAGAAAACTCTGTTTGGTCACACGCTGCGCTCCCGTTCTGATGATATCGGCACACCGCCCCGACGATTCGTCACATCGTCACCCTGCTCCGACCGCATCAACTCCAGATAAGAAAATTCCTCATGGGCATCGTCGTCTATTTGGAAGGCCTCAATCAAGAATCGCAGTTTCTCGAAACCATCGGCTTCATCATATGCTCCGCCCAACACCGCTTCAAACTCAATAAATGAGCCGAGGCCACTCACCTCGTCGACGTGAATCCGCACATTCTGCCACAGATAGAGTTGCCGCACCTTATCAACCACGGTAACAACGCCCAAGGCACGGCGCAACATCTCCTTAATTGAAGGACTCACCGTCTCCAGCTGATAGTCGCATCCCTTGGGCCCTGCCACGTCGGGCCGCTCATAATAAACCAACTCGGTTTCGCCGGGCGAAGCCTCTCGGAGTTTCAGGCGGCCTTCGGAAGTCTGGAAATACGTGTCAATCTGGTGAATCGCCCCCTGATAAGACGCCTCCAGGGATTGGCACACCGACTCCGCCACCGACCGCTCGGCCAGGCGCGCTTTTAATTCAATATTTCTCATCCCGCTACCCGTCACGCAACAACCAACGTTGCAGTACTTCTTCAAGCTCATCCCGTCGGACGGGCTTGGAAAGATGGGCATCCATGCCCGCCTCTTCACAGCGCTTCCGGTCGGATATCATCGCACTCGCGGTGAGCGCCACCACCGGGACCTTCCCCAACTTTCCAGCAATCTGTCGTATTTCCCGCGTCGCATCCAATCCGTCCAACTTGGGCATTTCACAATCCATCAAAATCAGATCGTAGGCCCCGTCCCGCGCGGCTTCCACGGCCTCCAATCCATTACTCACGCATTCGCTTGAAATCCCCAACTGGGCCAACATCTTGGCGGCTACCCGTTGGTTCACGAGATTGTAATCTGCGACCAGCACAACGCCCTGATAGGCGGGGTTCGCCTCGGAAGGATGAGACGTGGGTGAAGAAGTCCTCTGGTCCGCTCCGCTCCGGCTCCCCTCCCCCAAGACAGCCCCCAATTTACGACACAAATTGCGAAAACGAATCGGCTGAATAAGTTCGGCCCCATAACCGAGAGAACGCACCCGCTCTTCGCCACGGCGACGGGTCATCATGCCCAACACGATGGCCGGAACCCGACCACTAACCCGTGGAATCTCCCCGTCGGCTCCCTCCTGGGCCGGCTCCCAGGGAGGTGCGTAGAATATGGCGTCCCACGTACCCGTTTCCCCGTCTGCAAGCAGCCCGAAGGTACATTGTGCCCCCAAGGCTTCCAAATAACCTTTCAGGACGGCGCGGCGGGCTTCGTTTTCGTCACAAACAAGGAACTGTTTTCCTGAAAATTCCCTTTTCCATCCTTCCCGGTCTGATGAGGGATCCTTGAGAAAGCGGGCCGTAAACCGGAATGTGGAACCAGCCCCTTCCTGGGAATCGACCTTAATCGTGCCCCCCATGATGGAAACCAGCCGCCGGCAAATCGCCAGGCCCAGCCCCGTACCACCAAAATTCCGTGTTGTAGAGAGATCGGCTTGCTCGAAGGCCTGAAACAGCTTCTCCTGCACGTCCGACGGGATACCAATACCGGTATCCTCCACAGAGAAACGTAAGACGATGGCATCTTCTTCATCCGCCTCGACTGCCACCCGCAATGAAACCACACCGTCATCGGTAAATTTCACCGCATTGTTGGTGAGGTTCACGAGAATCTGGCGGAGTCGCCCCGGGTCCCCCAGCAACGCAGTCGAAGTACCGGGCTCTACTTGACTTACAAGGGTGAGTCCCTTTTCCTGTCCCTTGATACTGACCATTTCAATGGCCTCTTCGACAATATCGAAGAGATCAAAGGGGATGGACTCCAGCTGCATTTTTCCCGCTTCGATCTTGGAATAGTCGAGAATGTCGTTGATGATACCCAACAGCACTTCGCCGGAATAGATCGCCGTCTGGACCATTTCCCGCTGCTCGTCGCTCAGTTTTGTATCGAGAAGCAGGCCATTCATTCCCAACACGCCATTGAGGGGAGTCCGAATCTCGTGGCTCATACTGGCGAGGAATTGCGCTTTGGCGAGTGCCCCCAGCTCGGCCTGGGCCGCCAGCTGATTGGCCCGGGTCGCCGACTCTTCCAATTTTTTGTTCAGTTTTCGCGATTCTTCATACGCCAACGCCAAGGAGGCTTCCGCTGCACGCCGTACTTCGACCTGCTCTTCCACAAGTTGTTGGGCCCGCTTCAGCTCACAGAATATGGAGACTTTCGACCTGAGAATGAGCGGGTCGGGGGGTTTGCTCAGAAAATCGACGGCCCCGGCATCGTATCCGCGGTGGAGGTAACTGCGCTCCCCACCCCCCATTGACGTCAAGAATACGATAGGAATTCGGGCAGTGTACGGCGATTTACGGAGCTCTTCGGCGACCTCGAATCCGTCCATACCCGGCATGCTCACATCCAGCAAAATCAGGGCGTAGTCGCGCTGGTCCGCCCGTTCCAAGGCCTCTTCACCGCTCTGCGCGCCGACAATTTCGACATCCATATCCCGCAACAGGCGGGTCATCGCCACCTGATCTTCTGGATTGTCATCCACAAGTAGAATGTGCTGTCTATCTGCTGGCGAACTCAATCGTCACCTGACTCCTGCAGTCGTGATTCCTGACTACGAACGCATGGGAAACGACGGGGGCATCGTGTTGCGTACACCATATGACTCCGTGCTGCCCACGGATTGGCTATAGTTTCGCACGATCTCCGCGTAAAAAGAAAGAAGCCGCCCGAGTTGCTTCCACATCTCGGACGGCTTGAAGGGATTTTAGCGAATTAAGGGCACGAGGCCGATTACATCATGCCGCCCATGTCAGCGCCCGCTGCCGCAGCAGCATCTTCTTCGGACAGTTCGGCAATCAGCACTTCGGTCGTGAGCAGCAGACCAGCGATACTGGCGGCGTTCTGCAGGGCCGTGCGCGTCACTTTCGCGGGGTCGAGAACGCCAGCCTTCAGCAGGTCTTCGAACTCGCCATTGCGCGCGTTGTAGCCAATAGCACCCTTCTTGGAGCGCACGTGCTGTACGACGGTTGCGCCTTCGTCACCGGCGTTGGTCGCCAGCTGACGGAGGGGCTCTTCAATGGCACGCTTCACGATAGCAGCACCCACTTTTTCGTCGCCGGAGAGATCGAGCTTGTCGATGGCATCCTGGCAGCGAATGAGGGCCACACCACCACCGGGCACGATACCTTCTTCGACGGCGGCACGGGTCGCATGCAGGGCATCTTCCACGCGGGCCTTCTTTTCCTTCATCTCGATTTCGGTGGCAGCGCCCACGTTAATCACGGCTACACCGCCGGCCAGTTTGGCCAGACGTTCCTGCAGCTTTTCGCGATCATAGTCGGAGGTCGTGCCTTCGATCTGACGACGAATCAGGTTGATACGACCCATAATGTCGGCGCTGGAACCCGCACCTTCCACGATGGTCGTGCTGTCTTTGTCGATAACCACACGCTTGGCGCGGCCGAGGTCACCCAGACCAATGCTCTCAAGGGAGCGGCCCAGATCATCCGAGAAGGCCAGACCACCGGTGAGGATGGCGATGTCTTCGAGCATGGCCTTACGACGGTCACCGAATCCAGGGGCCTTAACGGCCGCTGCGACGAAGGTTCCGCGAATCTTGTTGACCACGAGGGTCGCCAGGGCTTCGCCTTCCACGTCTTCGGCGATGATAAGCAAGGGCTTGCCAGACTTGGACACCTGCTCCAGAAGGGGAAGAAGGTCTTTCAGATTGGAGACCTTTTTCTCGTGGATCAGGATGTAGCAGTCATCAAGGGCGCATTCCATCGTGTCCTGATCGGTCACGAAGTAGGGCGACAGATAGCCCTTGTCGAACTGCATGCCTTCGACCACTTCCAGGGAAGTCTCGATGCTCTTGGCTTCTTCCACCGTGATGGTGCCGTCGTTGCCGACTTTTTCCATCGCGTTGGCGATAATTTCACCAATTTCGAGGTCGCTGTTCGCCGAGATGGAAGCCACGTTCTTGATGACTTCTTTGTCGTTGCGAACCTGCTTGCTCAGGCTGGCCAGTTTGGCGGTAATCGCGTCCACGGCCTTATCGATGCCGCGCTTGAGTTCCATCGGGTTGGCCCCGGCGGTCACGTTGCGCAGGCCTTCGCGGAAAATTGCTTCCGCAAGGACGGTGGCCGTGGTCGTGCCGTCACCGGCGACGTCGGAAGTCTTGGAAGCGACTTCCTTCACCATCTGGGCACCCATGTTTTCGTATTTGTCTTCGAGCTCGATTTCCTTGGCAACACTCACGCCGTCTTTCGTGACGGTGGGCGATCCCCATTTCTTGTCGAGCACGACATTGCGGCCCTTGGGCCCAAGCGTGGCTTTAACGGCCCGGCTGAGCTTGGTAACGCCTGCCAGGACGCCACGGCGGGCGTCTTCACCAAATTCAAGTTGCTTTGCCATGTTGTGCAACATCCTCTATGGTTGTAGGCTCCGGTTTAATGGAGAATTACTCGATGACGGCCAGAACTTCTTCTTCGCGCATGATCAGGTGCTCTACACCATCGATCTTCACTTCCGTACCGGAGTACTTGCCCATAAGGATGCGGTCACCCTTTTTGAGCTCGAGCGCGGTGCGCTTGCCGTCTTCACCGACTTTGCCGGGGCCCACAGCAACTACTTTTGCTTCCTGGGGCTTCTCTTTGGCCGTGTCGGGGATGATGATTCCACCACGTACCGTTTCACTAGCTTCTTCACGAATGACCAGAATCCGGTCAGCCAGCGGACGTACTTTCATGGTCGATCTCCTTGTGTCGTTTCTGTTGCTTGATTACCGATTAGAATCGGCCCGCCCACGTGGGGGGCACGATTGACCTGAATGGTTGGGAAGTTGTTAGCACTCACCCATGGAGAGTGATAATAACAACCTTCCCCGCCTGTTGTCAATCCGTTTTTGTGTTTCTACGCTCCAAACCGTCTGGAACCACAAACTCCCAGTCGCCAAAGGAGTTACAGCGGAAAAATGGCCGCTCCCCGCCACACGGGCTCAGGATTGACCGCCGCAAGACCCGATGAACTCCGTGTTTACATCCGAAGGCCCATCATGGCATGATGAAGGGCCTGTCAGGGCGCACCACCGTATTTCCGCCTGGTGCCTCCTCGCCTTTCCCGATTCCCGTGCGCATGCCGCACCACCAAAGGTCATGTAGTGTCAGCTCTATTCTCGGAATGGGATTTCGTCCTCGGCGACATCATCGGTGGCATTGCCGCCGCCATTTTCTACGGTCGTTTCTACCTTCAGTGGTTCTACTCCGAACGGGCCAAGCGGAGCGTCATGCCCATTGGGTTCTGGTATATGAGCAGTGTGGGCTCCCTCTTGCTCTTTGGCTATGGGGTCTACAAACAGTCTGCTGTGGGTACCTTATCCCACTGTTTCAACATCCTGATTTATGCCCGTAACCTCATCCACATCTGGCGTGCAAAGGGAACCTTGAGTCCACGACGTTCCCTGATTGCCCATGGATTGGCGTTTACCGTCATACTTGTGGCCCTCAGCCTCCTCGTCTTGACCTGGCTCAATGTCTTTCAGAGCACCCAGGCCAGCAATGGGGCCCAAGCGACCCGCACCTGGTTCTGGATTGCTGTCGGGGTTGTCGGACAGGTCCTCTTCGCGTGCCGCTTTGTCATTCAATGGCTGGCCACCGAAAAGCGCAAAGAAAGTGTCATTCCGGTTTCTTTCTGGTATTTCAGTGTGGCGGCCGCCGTCTGTATGTTGGCCTCCTTCATTCAACTGCGGGAATGGGTCTTCGCGGTCGGTGTGGCGACTACCCTACCCATTTATCTTCGCAATCTCTGGATCATCTCTCGGGGCGATCAGCAATGCACGGAAACAGCCTGATGCTCCACTTGCATGACGGCACGGCGTACGATAACGTAGTGGCCTGAGACCAAGCTGTCCTGTAAATTGCCGTCTGGAGGGGTCATGACTCGACCAACCTGTGGTGCCTTGATACTACTGCTCGCCACCGCGATCGTGGCACTCCCCGTCTCCGCGACGGAGGATGACGCCATTTGGAATGCGGCGGAGCAGTTGCTCCTTGCCGACGTCCAACCCCCCGTGGCGCCCTCCCCGGTCCAGCGGCTTTCCGTGGAGCACCCCTACCGCTATGAGTCCTTCTCCGAGTGGTCCCCGGAAGCATTGAGACGGGCCGTGGCGCTCTTCGTGGAACGAACAACGCCCCCCACCGACCCCACGGGCCAAGACGCCTATTCCCGGGAACTGCAACAGGGCCTGCGAAAACTCCTGGAATACTATCCGCTGGTGGCCCGCACCCAGGGAGACTTTGAGCAAGTGCGTAATTGGGTATTCGATCCCGGACGCCCCGCGCCTCTCCGTGTGTACCTATTGGAACAAGCGACTCCGAATAGCACACCAACGTCGGCCTTCGCCGCCTATTTTCAAGGGCATCTGAATTTTGATGATGGCACCTTCGAGAAGCGCTTGCTGGAGCTCATCCAGCTCCCTCAGGAATCGAAACCGGTACAATGTGCCGCCATGGAAACCCAGCTGGCCCGGGCGCGGGAGGGCTACCGCCTGTTACTCACACGGGACCCTCAGATTGCGCAACACGGGGAAAATGGCGCGGCAGTCTCGCCCCAACAATTAATAGAAGACCCCAAGGCCATCGCAATGACCCGGCGGACCGCACTCCTCTTGGCGCGACACAGCGAGGCGGTGGGCAGGTGGGCCCGCTCATTAAAGGGCACGGCGGACAACCCACAGCGTGAGGCATCGGTCCGCGCCAAAGCACGGGAAACCCTGGAAGCCGTCCTGAGGGAATTTCCCATTCCCAACCGGGATACGCTGGCACAGGCCCCCTGACTCACTCCAAGTGGCTTGATTTGACGTTGAAGGCGTTTTCGTCAACCGTATTGGGCCGTACTTTCAGCCCTTATCGCAATTGAACCCTGGATTTCCTCGGGCTTCGCCCCAGGCGGGCATGTTGCGCGCCGTTTCCACTATGAAAGTAAGCCTGGTTCCCTTGCGGATAGCCTTTGCAGGGCCAACGGCCCGGAAGCATATCAGCATGGGGTGAAGCCCCATGTATTGGGCGAATAGATTCGTTCCGGGCTGAAAGCCCGTTCCATCGCCTTTCGAAGAGCAGCCGAAATACAAGGACGACACAGCCTTCCGCAGAGGATTAAGCTGCACCGTGCGAATAGCACGCCCGGTCTCAATCACACGACGCATTCGAAGGATTTTCGGCCAACAGGGCTGAAACGGCGTCCCGCTCCGGCAACGAGGGTTGGGCACCAGCCCGGGTGGTTGCCAGGGCACCGACCGCATTGGCAAATCGCAGCACCCCGCCTGGATCCGCCGGGTCCCACCCGACCCCCAGGGCCGCCGTGAAGGCATCCCCGGCCGCCGTGGTATCTATGACGGACACCGTGAAGGCATCCGCATGTTGATCGGACGCTGGCCCGACATAGCGCGAGCCTTCCGAACCCAGTTTCATAACCACATGCCCGGCCCCGTACCCCAACAGGATGTGGGCCGCTTCCAGGACATCAGCATGGGTCTGGATCGCTTTGCCCGTCAGGTGCTCGGCTTCGCTGCGATTGGGGCTGATTACGGAGGCCTTGCCCAGGGCCGCAGGGGTGATGGTCTGGTCGGAACCAATATCCAGGATGGATAGCACACCACATTCACGGGCCAGATCGAGGGCGGCCTCCACCGTTTCCACCGGCACCTCCAATTGCAACAACACCACATCGGCCGCTTCAAAGGCCCCACGCCGGGCGTAAATATCGTCCGGCCCCAACGAAAAATTGGCACCGGGCACCACAACGATAGAATTCTCGCCGGCATCACTCACCTCGATCACGGCCGTGCCCGTCGGCTGATCGCGATCCACCTTCAGGTAGTCGAGGTTTACCCCTGCCGCCCCCAGGCTCGCGCGCTGCTGCCCGGCGAAACCATCTTCCCCGACGCAGCCAAGAAAGCTTACCGACGCGCCCAATCGGGCAGCGGCCATGGCCTGGTTGGCCCCTTTGCCGCCACACACCGTCTGAAAGGAGGAGCCAATCAAGGTCTCCCCCGGTTTGGGTATGCGGGACACCCGGGTCACCAGGTCAATGTTGGCGCTCCCCACCACCAGGATTTTTCGCTTCGTCAATTGTTGCTCCGTTCCATCATGCCGACCCTCACGGGACAAAGGCCCCACCGGTTCGACTAGCGCCCTTTCCTCCCAGGAATATCGGGCAAATGAATGTAGAGTTTATCCCACGTGTCCCACCGTCGCAAGGCCTTTACAATCGCTGGCAGGGGATAGGCATAAACATGCGGGAAAAAATACTCTTCGTTGTCATGCATGGTGAAGGCGAGACGCTCTTCCGGTGGCGTAAACTGAGCGTCCACCCCGGGCTTGTTCCCGCGGGGGTCCACGCGATACCAGCCCACATCGGGCAACCACACCGCGTTGAGTCCGTGGGTGCAATAGGGCGGTCCCGAGTCACCCATGCTCAGGCGCTGATATACGAGGCCGGCCGGGATTGCATTAGCCCGCAGTAGGGCAGCCAGCAAGTGGGCCTTGGCGTAGCAATACCCCGTCCCCCCTTCCAGGACCTCCGACGCGGAGCAAGTCACCGGATTCAGTTGATAGTCGGAACTGTGCCGAATGTTATCGCGCACCCACTCGAAACAGGCCTGAGCCGTGGGGAGTATCGCTCCATCCGATGCCCGTAGCGTCTTGGCCAGTGCCTGCACCGCCGGATGGGCCACATCGATCACCGCACAGGATGCCAGGTAGGGAGCCAGTGGATCGTCGGAGGACGGCACGGTCGATTTCGCCGATATCCGTCTACCCCGTCTCATCCCTTTCGCCATGCGATCACCCTGTCGACGTTGCACCGATTGCGGCGTCAACGGCACCGGTCGGAGCCTCGGTCACACCGCCCCGATGCTCCAGGAAACAGCACCCGGGACAGGGCGCAAAGAGCTTCTGTTGGCAGGTCTGGCGAAACTCCCGCATGGTGGCGTTGTTCCAGATGCTCCGAAGTGAATCTTCGCGCACGTTACCCACCTTCTGCAGCCAGCAGGGATAGGCATCGCCGAGCCGTCCGATGATGAGGGTATTCCAGGCATTCCGGCACTGATAGGCGTGGAGGTCCAATCCGGTGCCGTCGTAGTAATCCAGCAAATCTGCGCGCGGCATCCGTGGCAGCCGCACCTCGACCCCCGCCATCTTCGCCTCCACCAGGGTGCGATCCAAGGCCTCCGCCAGGGCGCGCCGCTCAATATAGGGCCAGGCCATTTGCTCATTCTCGAAAGACGAAGGGTCCACCTCACCGAAGCCCGGCAAATCGTGCATCCGCGTTTCGGTTACGAGGTTGAGCACATCCACCCCCACCTCGGCCACCATCTTGGGCATGAGGTGAAGGACGTCCAGGTTGTCCTGCTGAATCACGGTGGTCACATGGATGTGGGGACATTGTTTCCCGCTGGCGTCCCGGTATTTTCGGAGGAGCCGGATGCCCGACATGCTCTTATCCCAGGCGCCCCGCAGCTTGCGAATTTCATCGTGTCGTTCGCCCGGTCCTTCGATGGAAGTTCCGGCAAAATTAAAGCCCATCCCTCCGGTACGGCGGGGCGCAAGATTCACAATCGCCTCGGCACGTTCTTCGGGGAGCATGGTCGTGTTGGAAATAAAGTGGGTGCGCGAACGGCGACTCGCAAAGGTAAGGAGCTCCATGAAGTCTTTGCGCACAAAGGCCTCACCGCCCGTAAAAGTCACGAGGCTGAAGCGCTGTACCTGGGCCAGCACATCGAGCCACTCCTGGGTCGAAAGTTCGCCCTGCCGCTGCTCTTTCACCGGCACGTTTTCCAGCCAATCGATGTATTGGCACATCTTACAGCGCAGATTACAGCGGCGGGTCACCTCGATGAAGTAGTGCCACGCAGGCAGGGAGTACCCCGACTTCACATAGCGATAGGGGACTTCGCTGTAGGCCCGTTGAGCAAAGTCATAGAGACGCGATAACTGAAACCGGCTCTGTTTATCGTGGGTACTCATGGGGCTACGCCTTTGTGATTGGTGGACCTGCCCTTATTCTATCACTTGGGTGCCTGCCTCGCCGAATTGCATTGTGGGACGAGTGGGACCTGTGAGACCGGTGAGACCTGCACGTTAGTTGCGTGGGCTCATGCTACGACAACACCGAACAGGGTACACCTACCGTGGAATTCCGTGCATTCCGTGGCAGAAACCCTTTTCCAGTATTTCGCCACCCCGGATCGTTGTGCTATGCTCTCTAGTCGAATGCCCTTTTGTCATTCAAGGAGAAGCGTGGGGATAGCAGGCCAACGCCCCTGGTCGCCTGACCTGTCCCCGAGAGCCACGCGGTGTGCAAGGCTGCCCACCACGCAACATGTGCGCGTTTCCTTCGCCCCGGCGAAGACCACGCGCCCCGGGAAGATCGTCATGAAAAAAACGGACACCATTTACCTCGTTTCCAACGGAGACTTTCGCGACTCGGCCTGCGAAACCTGCTGGCCCATGCAGGACGACACCCTGAAACAGGTGCGGAAAGCCTTTAAGAAACTCGGCTACAAAACCGAGACCGTCACCAAGTATGACGCCAAGCGGAAGCACGGCTTTGTCACCAAGCAGTGTGAAGGCGCCGAAATCTTCTCGAAGATCGACCCCAAGGCACCCGTGGTTATCGTGCTCAGCTGCTGGGCCTATGCCCACCACGTCTGCGGCCCCCTGCAGGCCCACGAAGGACCCAAGCTCCTCCTCGGAAACTTCGACGGCACCTGGCCCGGCCTCGTCGCCCTGCTCAATCACGCCGGCACCCTGGAGCGCCTCCATGTGAAGCACTCCCGCCTCTGGACCGACAGCTTCCTCAAAGACGACTACTTCATGGAAAAGCTCGGCGACTGGTGCGCCAAGGGTGACATCAAACACAGCACGAAACACCTCACGGACGCAGAGAAGGCGAAGATCTCCCCGGCGGCTACGAAGTTTGGTAAGGAACTGGCCGAGGACATCAAGACCAACCGCCGCATCATGGGCCAGCTCGACCCCGGCTGTATGGGCATGCTCAATGCCGTCATGGACCCCGCCCACCTGGGCAAAATCGGTATGCCCATCGAATACCTCAACCAGTCCGACCTCATGGCCGAAATGGAACTGGTGAGCGATGAGGAAGCCCAGAAGCACCTCAACTGGCTGGTTAAAAAAGGCACCTGGTTTGACTGGGGCACCGACCAATACACCGACCTCGTCCACGGCCAGGTATTGGAGCAGATGAAGATCTACTCCGCCGCCTGCCGCCTCGTGGAGCGCTTTGGCCTTTGCGCCATCGGCATCCCCTATCAGCTTGGTCTTGTGCGTTGCACCGCCGCCACCGACCTGGTGGAAGGCATGCTCAACAACATCGACCGCCCCGCCGTCAAAGACCCAACTACCAAACAGGTCGTGAAAAAGGGCAAGGCCATCCCCCACTTCAACGAAGGGGACATGGGCTCCGGCGTACCCCAGCTCCTCATGCACGATATCTACGAGCGCAAGGGCATGCCCACCGAAACCACCCTCCACGATGTGCGTTGGGGCCGCGAATGGGAAGACAAATACGTCTGGGTCTTCCTCATCTCCGGTGGCGCACCGCCCGCCCACTACGGTGGCTGGAAAAACACCAACGTCTACCGTCAGCCCGCCATGTACTTTCCCAAAGGCGGCGGCACCTGCTCCGGCGTCTCCAAGCCCGGCGTCATCACCTGGGCACGCTGCTATGAGCAGTTCGGCGAACTCGGCATGGACGTAGGCACCGGTGAAGTCCTCGACCTGCCCGAAGCCGAAGTCCAGGATCGCCTCGACCGCACAACTCCCGTGTGGCCCATCGCCAACGTACACATCCCCGGCTACGACCGCAACGAGATGATGGCCACCCACATGTCCAATCACATCACCATGGGCTACGGCGACATCCTCGAAGAACTCATCGCCACCTGCCGCCACCTCGGCATCAAGACCCGCGTCGCCGGTGACGCCGGTAAGGCGCTGAAGAAGTAAGACTCGCCAACAAACAAGACCCACCACGGCCCGGATGGCAAGACGCTATCCGGGCCGTTTTTGTGTGGGACATGTGGGACCCGTGGGATAGCAAATGACGGACGCAAATCTCGCCAAGTGGAGTTTCGGCTCCGCTCCCACAACCCATCATTCCTATTGATAGCACCTTTTGAACCACAAAGAACGCAGAGAACACAAAAGTAATTCTTCTTTGAGTTCTCTGCGTTCTTTGTGGTCAATCTCTCCCCATTTATTCGTGTTAATTCGTGTCCATTCGTGGTTTAAAAAATAGTCCTAAGCGCATGAGTAACTTTCCTTCCACGGCCCGGATGGCAAGACACTATCCGGGCCGCTTCTGTGTGGGACCAGTAGGACATGTGGGACCCGTGGGACAGCAGATGACGGACGCCTATCTCGCCAAATGGAGTTTTGGCTCCGCGCCCACAACCCATCATTCCTATTGATAGCACCTTTTGAACCACAAAGAACGCAGAGAACACAAAAACAATTCTTCTTTGTGCTCTCTGCGTTCTTTGTGGCTAATTTCCCCCTCTTGTTCGTGCTAATTCGTGTCCATTCGTGGTTAAAAAATAATCCTAAGCGCGTGAGTAATTTTCCTTCCACGGCCCGGATGGCAAGATACTATCCGGGCCGTTTTCGTGGGTACTGTTTTGTGGGACCGGTGGGACAGGTAGGACCAGTGGGTGACGGACACCAATCTCGCCAGACAGGTACTTGGCTCCGTACCCACAACCCAATCTTGTTTTTGAGAGAATCTTTTTAACCACAAAGAACGCAGAGAGCACGAAAGTAATTCTTCTCTGAGTTCTCTGCGTTCTTTGTGGTTAATTCCCCTCTCTTGTTCGTGTTAATTGGTGTCCATTCGTGGTTTAAAAATCACTCCTCCCCCGTCTATATCCACAGGCCAATCGCTCGGTGGTGCGAGCCCGCCCCCTTTGCCATTCGTGGTTCAAAACGCCAATCGTCTCGTGCTACGCTGACCATTCTGGAATTACCGTCACCCCAGGAGTCGCCCATGAACCGTCGCCAGTTTCTCGTAACGACCAGCCTCACCGCGAGCACCATCGCTTGGGGCGCGCCCTTTGCCCCCGAATACCAACCCGCCGACCGCTTCGTCCTTTCCAACGCGGGCAGCGGACGGGCCACGGCCTATTCGGAAACCAACAAGGTCGTGACGGTGAACGGCAAGACCCACGCTTCCTGGCTCGACACTACGGCGGAGGGCTTCCGGGTCCGCATCCGCACGCTGGACCACAGCACGGGCACCTGGTCCGAGGCCTTCACCATCGGCGAGGGACAGGACAATCACGGCGGGCCCTCCCTCACGGTGGACAGCAAGGGCTATCTCCACGTGGCCTACTATGCCCACAACGGCCCCATGCGCTACCGCCGCTCCCTTCGGCCCAACGACGCATCCGAATGGACCCGTTATCTCGAGGTGGGCGAAGCCCTCTCCTACCCCACCCTGGTCTGCCGCGCCGATGACACCCTCTTGCTCACGGGACGCAACTACCACAAGACCGAGCCATGGACCTGCCAGCTCTTCACCAAAGGCAAATCCGGCAACTGGGATGAAGGCCGCGCGCTGCTCCAGGCCAAGGAAACCGGCTACGCCCAGTTTATGGATGCCATGGCGTGGAGTCCCGACCACCAAACCCTCCACATGAGCTTCTGGTTCTATGGCGGAGACCCCGGCATTGGCAAGACCATCGGCTATCTGCAAAGTCCCGATGGTGGCGCAACCTGGACCCGCCGTGATGGCACGCCCGTATCCCTTCCCGCCAACGAAGACACGGTCGACATCGTCCATCGTATGGCACCCGACGCCACCGCCGGACTTCGGGGTTCGCGGTTGGCCGTTGCCCCCGACGGTACGCCCCACGTGCTCTGGTCCGATTACGCACCACGCCCCCAGGCGGCCTGGCTTTCTCACCCCACACCCGACGGGACCTGGAAGGCCGTAAAGCTCAACACCTTTCTTCCCGCTGCCTTTCAAGATTGGGGACTCCTCACCCCGGGTGGTGTGACCTTCAATGACCAGGGCGAGTGCTTCGTGGCGCTCACCTTGTTCAAACCCGAAGAACCCGCCGACCAGGCCACGGCGTCCCGCCCGGCACAAGACATGGCCCTCTTCCGCTCCCAGGGCGGCGCGGCGAAGTTCAGTTGCGAAATCCTGCCCTTCAACGAAGCCACCCAGAATCGCTGGCTCCCCAACCTCGAAGTGCAGACGGGCTTCAACACCGTGGCCGAGGGACCGGGGCTGATTTTCACCGAAGGTGAGCGGGGCGACGGACTGGACGACGTCTTGAACAACAAAGTCCACTGGTTGCGCATGTAGGAACAGAACCGGGTACCACCCACAGTCCCCTTCCGACATCCACTATTGAAACTGGGTTCTCATTATCATATAATTAGCCAAGTCCCGGTGAAACCCGAAGAAGTCTGGCCAGAACTCGCTTGTCGCATGTCATGAGCAAACGCACCGGTGCGCAGCGGCCCCTACCGAGGTCCTGTCTGACCAGCCTTCTCGTGAAAATGGTGGAAAGTCATGTCAACCGTTAAGAATTGTCTGGATACCTTTGGCGCCTGTGCGTCGTTGCTCTGCATGGCCCACTGTCTTGCCACGCCCCTGATCCTGGCACTGCTGGCAGGCAGTGCACAATTTGGCGGCTCAACAGCGGCCATCGTAAACGCAGCCCCCGTGGCGGAGCCTGGCACCGTGCCAACAGGTGACCACCACGACCATGCGCCCGAAGCACGGTCGGACGAAACCAGTTCGTGTGCCACGATATGCGAGACCGAGGTGGAGGAATCGTCCCACACGACACAATCGTCCACGCTTCGTTCCTCGGTATGGCCTTGCCCCTGGGCCTGTGGGCATGGGTGCTCGGCTATACACGACACGGACATCTGGGAAGTGTCGTCGTTGGTGGAGTTGGCCTCGTCCTGCTTACCGCCGCCCTGCTGTCAACGCAGCTGCGTAGCCCTTGGCCGGTGGAGCAACCGCTTACGGTGTCGGGAAGTCTTTGCATCCTGGCCGCCCATTGGTGGAATCATCGACGCCGTATCTGCTGTCACGCGCCGCACCCGAAACTTGCCCAATAGGGCGTTGGCACACGCCGATCCCTGCCCGCCAGCGAAGACATCATCCAAGGCATGGGCCCCCACCCCAAGCTCGAAGTACAAACGGGCTTCAACGCCGTCGCTGATTTACCCCGAAGGAGCAGGGGGTGACGGATTGGACGACGTCCTCAACAACCAGGTCCATGGGAGCCGGTTGCAGGTAACGCTGACCCGGCAGTTAACAGAAATAGGATATTTAACCGACTCTTCTTCTATTCGTGTCAATTCGTGTCTATTCGTGGT